>CAZVVH010000001.1:0-49543 GCA_964630475.1 uncultured Oscillospiraceae bacterium
CGGCATAAGGTTCTGATGACCAGCTATTATGGCCGGGGGTATTCCGACCATCCAAAGGCCATTGCAGAGGCCCTGCTTCGCTCGGGAGAGAAGGTCCGGATCTACTGGCAGGTGAGCTCCCTGGAGGGGAAGGAGGAGTTCCCTCCCCAGATCAAGCTGGTGTCCGCCGAGGGCATCCGCCGTATTTATGACCTGTCCACCGCCCGGGTTTGGGTAGATAACTGCCGCAAGGGCGCCCATTTTAAGCGGAGAAATCAGTATTACATGCAGACTTGGCATGGCTTTGCCCTGAAGCGGATTGAAAAGGACGTGGCGGAACAGCTGGAAGATGGGTATGTGGCCTGCGCCAAGAACGACTCCGCCCAGACCGACCTGATTGTCTCGGACTCCGACTTTATGACCGGCATCTACCGAAATTCCTTCTGGTATGACGGCCCGGTGGAGAAATTCGGCGCTCCCAGAAATGACATGCTGGCCCGCCGTGACCCGGAGATTTACCAGGCGGTACGCCGGCACTTTCACCTGCCGGAGGACTGCAAGCTTGTGCTTTACGCACCTACCTTCCGGTCAGACCATTCCCTGGAGCCGTACAGCGTGGATTACCAGCGGCTGCGCCGGGCCTGTGAGAAGCGCTTTGGGGGGCGGTTTGCGGTGCTGATTCGCCTGCACCCCAACATTATGGAGCTGGCCGCCGGCCTGTCCTTTGACGGGGAGACCACCTTTGACGCCTCTCCCTATCCCGATATGCAGGAGCTGCTGGCCGCCGCCGATGTGGTGGTCTCGGATTACTCCTCCCTGATGTTTGACTTTATGCTGACCCGCCGGCCCTGCTTCCAGTTCGCCACGGATATCAGCGCTTACCGCAGAGACCGGAACTTCTATTTCCCTCTGGATCAGCTGCCCTTCGGCCTGGCGGAGAACAACAGCCAGCTGGAGGAGCTGATTATGGGCTTTGACAGCGATTCCTACCAAAAGCGGCTGGATCAGTTCCGGGAGCAGGTGGGCCTGTGTGCCGATGGACACGCGGCGGAGCGTTGCGCGGCCTGGATTCTGGATAAACTGAAATAACGGATACGGATTCTTGATTCATAAAGCTTCAGCCTGCCCGATTTTGGGCAGGCTGTCCGTTTGCAGCAAAAAACGCACAAATCCGTCCAAAATGTTTAAAAACAGCCATGGCCCTTGGAAATCACCGGTGATACAATAGAAATGTCATCGGAACCACGGATGGAATGAATTGTAAAAGCGGGGCGAATTTGATATAATGTCAGCATATCACGGAAATGGGGAAGGATTATGTCGACAGAGTATCAAAAAGCCCGCACAGCGGCAGGGCTGTCCCAGGAGCAGGCCGCAGCGGCCCTGCTGATCGACCGGGCCAAGCTGAGCCGCATCGAGACGGGAACCCAGCGGCCCACCGACCAGGAGGTGGTGGCAATGTCCAAGCTCTACCGGGCGCCAAAGCTGTGCAACACCTATTGCGTGGACTGTTGTGAGATCGGTCACCTGCTTTTCCGGGCGGTGAACGCGGGGAACCTGGATCGGGTGTCCCTGCAGCTGTTAGGGATTCTGGGCCAGACGGATAAGCTTCAGAAGGAGATCATCCGGATCGCCGCCGACGGCAATGTGGACGGCAGCGAGCAGGAGGCATTCCGCCGGGTGGTGGGCCAGATGGATCAGCTGATTGACGCCGCGCTGGCCATTAAGCTGTGGGCCATGCAGCATATCCGCGAAAACGGAACATAAGGTTGAACATAAAGGAGTTGGATACATGTCAGAGTTTTTACTCAGCCTTGCCGAAAATGAGACTGCCCTGAAAATGCTGCTGATCGTCGCACTGGTGATGATCGTGGCAGGCATTATCCTGCGGTTTGTTTGCCACGCTATTGTGGATATGCCCCGGGCCGCCAGCGCCTGCCTGGCCATGATCTTTATCTATGTGCTTGCGGTGTGTACGATGGGCTATGAGGCCCAGAGCAGTCTGTTTATGAACGCGCTGCCTTTCATCGGGGATGGTGTGGACTATCACAGCATCTATGCCACCATGAAAACCGACTTTGACCGCTTCTTTATTGAGGTGGCAAAGCTCTTTGTTATGGCCTTCTTCATCAACCTGGCCCAGGATCTGTTCATCCGGAGGAGAAAGCGCAACTTTTTCATCTGGTGGCTGCTACAGTCGGTGGTGATTGTGGGCGCGCTGCTGGTGAACTATGGGGTGGACTACCTGCTGCGCACCTATTTGCCCGATGGGTTTGCAGACTGGCTCCCGGTGGTGATTTTCTGCGTCATTGGCTTGCTTCTCCTTCTCACCCTGGTTAAGCTGATCTTTAATTTGCTCAACCCGCTGCTGGCCCTGGTGCTGGGATTTTTCTCCGGAAATCTTGTGGGACGGACCCTGACCAAGGCCTTCTTGTCCACGGCCCTGCTGACCGCCGTGGTGGTGGTGACCGATTGGTTGGGATACGGACAAGTCCTGTATCAACTGACCCTGGGGATTGATGTGGTGGTGCCGGTTGTGCTGCTCCTCATCTTCGTATGGTATCTGGTCTGGCGGATTCTGTGCTGACCGGACGGGATTTTCACATTCAACGGCCTTCCGTAAATGCGGAAGGCCCTTTGACTGCCTGCCTAAAAGAGCGGCTTGTGCAAATTCTGATACAGAGCCGGGCGGTTTTGTTCAGCCGCCGCTATGGCAATCCGGTGGGAATATAGGTAAACTGAGCTTGTTGGAGGTATCCGGGCGCTTCCTGGTGAAGAAGCGTAAATATTGGGTGGAGTTGTTGAAACCCGCCAAATTCTGTGATAAAATGCTCCTATATTGGCTGCGGCAGGACAAGGCCGCAGACCGCTGAATTTGTTGATAGAGGTGATTCCCTTGATTATTCGTCCTAGTTTTTACAATGAGCGCGGCGGAGAGGATGTCTTTACCAGGCTCCTGACGGAGCGCGTGATTTTGCTTTTCGACCAGGTAAACGATGACTTGGCGGCCAGCATCATTTCCCAGCTGCTCTATCTGGAATCCGTGGATCCCGATGCGGACATCACGATGTACATTTGTTCCCCTGGCGGCAGCGTCTCCGCTGGCTTTGGTATCTATGATACCATGCGCCACATTAAGTGCGATGTGGCCACGGTCTGCGTGGGCATGGCGGCCAGCATGGGCGCTTTCCTGCTGGCAGGCGGCACCAAGGGCAAGCGCTATTGCCTGGAAAACAGCCAGGTGATGATCCACCAGGTTCTGGGCGGCACCCAGGGGCAGGCCTCTGATATGGAGATCGAGGTCAAGCACACCCTGCGGGTGAAGGAGCGCCTGAACAAGATGCTGGCCAGCAACACCGGCCACACCCTGGCTGAGATTGAGCGGGACACCGACCGCAATAATTGGATGTTCCCGGAGGAAGCGCTGGAGTACGGCATCATCGATCATATTATTCAGGAGGATGAGGGAGCATGAAACGCCTGACCATTAATCTGGATATGAGCTGGGTTCGCAACTTCCTGGGCGGAAAGATGCCCGCGGATGCGATTTCTGAGCTGATGAACAGCCTGAATTCCGTCTCTGTGCTGGAGCAAGGGCCATTCAAGCTGAAAATCGAGTTTGAGGATTCCCAGATCTCCTTGGGGCAGATCCAGGAGCTGCTTTTCTGCCGGCTGAAGGAGCAATTCAATCTGAGCACCAATGACCTGCAGGCGGTTGTGACACTGTCCTTGGATGAGGACGGCGCTCAGAAGCCCTCCAAGCAGAAACAGCCTGAGAAGAAGTCCGAACCCCAGGGGGAGGAGTCTCTGATCAAAAAGAAGAAGCCCGCCTTTGAGGAGATGGAGGAGCCTGCCCGGGAGCCGGAGCAAAGCTCTCCTGCCATCGACCGGATCCATGAGCTAAAGGGCGCCAAGCAGATGATCGAGCTGTGCGATCAGATCTGCGCCATGGCTCCCCTTGTGAAGAGTCACAAGATTCCCCGCGTTCTGATCCGGAGAAATTACCTCTTCGCCATCGACAGCGGCTGCGGTCTGTCTACCAGCCTGAAGTTGTTTGCGGAGCTGTTACAGCAATTGGAGCTGTTTCCTGTAAAGCCGGACGGCGTGGTGGAGGAGAAGCTGGATCCCCCCAGCCCCCGTGAGGACGTGCTGAAGCAGGCGGGCAGCATGCTTATCCGGGCCAAGAACAAGGTGGTCTGCGTGGATATCTGCGACTGGACTGACCAGGTAGCCACCCCGGAGTTCCGGGACTTCCTGATGAGCCTGCACAACAACACCGACCGGGCCATCTACGTGTTCCGGGTGCCCTACCTGGAACAGGAGACCCTGAGCCGCATTAACGCCGCTATCTCTGACGTGATGCTGGTTCAGTCTGTGGCCTTCGTGCCTCTGACCGCGTTGGAGCTGCAGTCCATTGCAGTCCGCAAGCTGAATGCCTATGGCTTTACGGCTGACGAGGGCGGCTGGGACATGTTCCAGCGCCGCCTGGCAGAGGAGAAGTCCGATGGCCGGTTCTATG
This sequence comes from uncultured Oscillospiraceae bacterium, assembly GCA_964630475.1. Taxonomy (GTDB): domain Bacteria; phylum Bacillota; class Clostridia; order Oscillospirales; family Oscillospiraceae; genus JAJQBJ01. The sequence goes on from CAZVVH010000001.1 coordinate 4,499, forward strand.
GGATCAATACCGTCCAGAAGATTGTGGACGAGATGATCTACCAGAAGCTGCAGGCCATCCTGTGTAGCGGCCAGGAGAATACGGTGATCACCGCCAAGGATATGAGGTATCTGGTGGCGGAGGAGAAGAGCCAGCTGTCCGCCCAGGAGCAGCTGGACAATATGATTGGCGTGGAGGGCATTCGCAGGCGGCTGGAGGAGATTGTCAGCCAGATCGAGTACGCCAGAGCCAATCAGGGGGTCAAGGCCCCTGCCATGCACATGCAGTTTGTGGGCAACCCCGGAACCGGCAAAACCACGATAGCCCGCATCGTGGGCCAGATGCTGAAGGAGCGGGGAATTCTGTCCCACGGCTACTTCTTCGAGCATGCGGGCGGCGATTTCATCGGCATGTATGTGGGCCATACCGCACCCAAGACCCTGGCACTGTGCAGGGACGCTTATGGCTCCGTCCTCTTTATCGACGAAGCCTATACCCTGGCGGATGCCTCCTATTCCAACGGAGACGGCTTTGCCAAGGAGGCCATTGACACCCTGATTGCCCAGATGGAAAACCACCGGGACGACATGGTCATTATCTTGGCAGGTTATCCCAAGGAGATGGCCCAGCTGATGGCGCTGAACCCCGGTCTGGCCGGGCGGATTCCCTACATACTGGAGTTCCCCAACTATACCCGGGAGGAGCTGGCCGCCATCTTTATGCAGATGGTGCGCACCGGCGGCTTTGAGGCAGGCGAGGGTCTGGAGGAGGCGGTCAAGCGCTACTTCATGGGTCTCAGCGATCAGGTGGTTCTGGCCCATGACTTCGCCAACGCCAGATTTGTCCGCAACCTGTTTGAGCGGACTTGGAGCAAGACGGTTATGCGCGCCCAAATGGATGGCACCGATCCCCGCGTGATTCTGGTGGAGGACTTTGAGACTGGGGCACAGGAGGATGCAAAGTCCCTGAGCGCGAAATCCGGAAGGCGGGGCCGTATGGGCTTCCATGTGGCCGCGGAATAAAAGAATAACGGGGGACCCGGAGGCCTGAGGATTTCCGGTTCCCTGTGCCGGTGTGATGGAGGCATAGGATGGAAATGGAACAAAGCAGAGAACTGGCCCGCAGCGTATTTGACTCCCTGGTCAGATATTTCAACCAAATTGAGCTGAACTTCAAGCAGGAAGAAAATGAGGATGCGTACTGTGTCCGGTTCATTGTAGAGGGAGACGATATCCCCATGAAATTTGTTATGGAGGTGGATATCGAGCACCAGCTGCTGAGAGTGCTGTCTCCCCAGTCGGTTACCTTCAAGCCGGAGCAGCTGCCCATGGCCGCCCAGGCCGTCTGCGCCATCAATTATTATCTGATTGACGGACATTTTGACCTGGATCTCAGCGATGGGACCGTGATATTCTGCTTGTGCACCAGCTTTGCGGAGAGCCTGGTCTCCGACCAGGTGTTCGATTATCTGCTGAGCCTGTCCGTCACTGTGGTGGAGGAGTACAACGACAAGCTGTTCCTGCTGAGCAAGGGAATCCTGTCCCTGGAGGAGCTGCGTCGGCTGGCGGAGCCTTGATCGAAAACCGAGGGCGGGATCAGGCCGCCTGATCCCGTCAATGATTACAAAAATGGGAGGAATTTATTATGGCAGACGAAAAGAAAGTCCAACTGGCCAGCAGCATCTACAATGCACTGACCACCCACCTGAAGGAAATCGGAATCCGGTCCTTTGAGGCGGAGGAGAAGGGGGAGGATTACCTGATCGACTTCCGGTACGTCGGTGAGGATCTGCCCATGCAGTTCTATCTGCTGGTTGACACAGACCGCCAGCTGCTGAGAATGATCTCGCCTCAGCCCGTCCGCTTCAAGGAGGAGCAGATTGACGACGCAGCCAAGGCAATCTGCGCCATCAACAACCGCATTATTAACGGCCGGTTTGATCTGAATGTGACCACCGGCAGCGTGTCCTTCTCCCTGTGCACCAGCTTTATTGAGAGCCTGATCGCAGACCGCGTGTTTGACTACATGGTGGGCGTCTCCATCAACACAGTGGATGATTACAATGACAAGCTGTTTATGTTGGCTAAGGGAATGCTGTCCCTGTCCGACCTGCTGCATGAGCTGAATTATTAACCTATCCCCAGCAGCTATTTCCCAAAGAATTCCGCCCGGCCCGAGAAAAAATCTCAAGCCGGGCGGCTTTCATTTTATGTGAGGCGTTACAGGGCCGCCTTGATCTGGCGCTTCAGCTCCGCCATCAGGTTTTGAATCCCCGCTGTGCATTGTTGGAGGGAATTCTCAGCGGTAACTCTTGGAATCGTGGCTTTGCTCTGCTTCCCACTCGCAGATGGCGCCGCTGTAGCCATCGATTTCGAATTCATACTCCATGCTGTCGTAGATGATCTTTCCCTCATACATCACGCAGCCGTGTTCCTGGTCGGTTTTGAACTCCAGAATGTCGTCGGCGGTGGCGCCGGGGACCTGAGCCAGGGCTAACTCCTTGGCATCATCGGCGGTGATGGTGCTGCCGCTGGAAGTGGTGGGAACGCTCGCCTCTGCGTCGTAGTCGAAGCTGACGATTTCACCAGTGGCGGCGTCGATCTCGTAGTCATACTCCTGACTGCTGCTGGTGTAGAACTCCACGTCGTAGACCTGACGGCCCTTTTCGTTCTCCAGCTTGATTTTCACAAAGGTGGCCTGGTCTGCGGTCAGTCCGGCGTGCTCCAGGGCCAGGGCCTTGGCTTCGTCCTCCGTCAGCAGGGTGCCGTCAGTGGAGGCGTCGGGAGAGGTGCTGGGGGCCGGCTGGGTGGGCTGAGTGGACTCGACGGTGTGAAGGGTCTCGCTGGTGTCCGTAACCGGAGTTTTCTCCGCCGCCGAGGTGGGGGTGTCGGCCTCAATGACAGCGCCGGTCAGGGCGTCAATGTCGTACTCGTAGGACTGACCCGCGGCGGTGAACTCCACCTCATAGTACTTCAATCCGTTGCGACTGTCCAGCTCAGTGGAAGTGAACTTCACGTCTGAGGCCTGGAGACCGGCGGCCTCCAGGGCCAGGGTCTTGGCGGCTTCCGCTCCAATGTAGTCCACCTGGCTTTGCTGCTTGGCGCTGGCGCAGCCGAACAGCAGAAGGGATAGTCCCAGGGCACATGCGATCATGGTCTTTCTCGTTTTCATTTTGTAATACCTCCTTTTTGTTTCTGTGAACATCCTTTCTTGTTTCTGTGTACATCTTACCCAAGGAGCATGAAAACTACATGAAATTTTGAAAAAACTTTTCAGAAAAATATCCAGGTTCAAACAGAAACGCAGGAGCCGGCCGCCCTAGGCCTGCTTCTTCGGGTCAGGCAGGTGAAGGGTAAAGACGCTGCCCACCCCCGGTGTGCTGTCCAGAGTCATATACCCGCCGTGGATCTGAGCGATCTGACGCACCATGGACAGCCCCAGACCGGCCCCGCCCCCGTCGCTGCGGGAGGGGTCCACCTGGTAGAACCGCTGCCAGATTTTTTGCTGCTGATCCGGGGGGATACCAATGCCATCATCCCGGACGGAGAGAAGGATTTCACCCTCCTTCCGGGCGGTGGAAATCCACACATGCCCCTCCGGCTTGCCGTACTTAAAGGCGTTCTCCACCAGGTTTTGAACCAGCCGGGAGAGGAGAGAGGGGTCAGCTTGGGTGATGATCCCCTGTTGAAGGGCCAGAGAGAGCCGCTGGGGATCGTAGGCCTGCTCCTGACACAGGGCGGAAACCAACTCTCCCAGATTCACTGCCTCCGGATGGGCCAATTCTGTGCCCTGTTCCAGCCGGGTCATGCTCAGCAGCTGGGAGATCAGGACGGACATTTTCTCCGCTTGACGGTGAATCATGGCAAGGGTCTCCTGCCGCTCTTCCGGGGTTTCGTCGTACTTTTCCCCATATTCACAGGCCCCCTTGATGATGGACACCGGAGTGCGCAGCTCATGGGAGGCGTCGGCAGTGAATTGCTTTTCCGCCTCAAAAGACCGCTCCAAGCGCTCAAACAGGTGGTCAAAGGTGCTTGCCAGCCGGGAAAATTCATCCCGTCCGGGGGGCAGGGCAATGCGCCGGGACAGATCCCGGGCCTCATTGATAGCTGAGGCCGTGGCAATGATGCTGTCCAGCGGGCGGAAGGACTGTTGGACGATCCGGTAGCCGCCCAAGGCCGCCAGGGCGATGAAAATGGGCAGGGCCACCAGGGCCACCTGTAGCAGGTTCCGAATCAGCTGCTGGTTTTCCGGGGCTTCCATCAGCCCCCGAATCCAGAGGCCATCCTCCCAGCTTGTGGGCAGCCACAGGTCCAGCACCAGATACTGGGCTTTTCCAGCGGACACAGTGCGAAGCTGCCCGTTCTCAAACGGCTCGGCGGCAGTGAAGGACACCGGAATCTGGCCTGCCAGCAGGGCCTCGCCCTGGCTGTAAATTAGGGTGGACACGCCATTTTGGTAAAAGCTGAACCCATCGTTCAGGTTCAGCGCGCCGTCTGTCAGCGACACCTGCTTCAGATTGCTCCGCAGGGTCTGGGTCAGCTGGTCGTTGGCGGTTTGAGAGGCCACCGTGCTGCTGATGGACAGCATAAAAACCAGAAGCAAGCCTGCCAGCAAGGTCATCAGCAGGGTGAGCCAGACGGTGATTCTGGCCTTGACGGAAAGCTGTTTCATGGCGCTGTCTCCTGTTCGTTCACGCGCAGCACCCAGCCAACCCCGCGAATGGTGTGGAGCAGCTTGACTTGAAAGTCTCCATCGATCTTCTTTCGCAGCCGGCTCATGTACACATCCACATTGTTGGAGCTGCCAGAGTACTCGTAGTTCCAGATTTGGTTTTCGATTTGCTCCCGGGACAGAACCATCCCCTGGTTGCGGATCAGGTACTCCAGAATGGTGAATTCCTTGGGAAGAAGAGAGATTTCCGTGCCGCCCCGATGAACCGTGTGCCGCCGGGTGTCCACCGTCAGATCGGCCAGGGTAAATTGGTTGCTTCGGCTGCCCGCCCGTTTGCGGGTCATGGCCCGGATGCGGGCCAGCAGCTCGTCAAAGTCAAAGGGCTTGACCAGATAGTCGTCCGCACCCAGGTCCAGTCCGTGCACCCGGTCGGCGATGGCGTCCCGTGCGGTGAGGAAGAGTACGGGGGTGTCCACGCCCGTCTCCCGCAGCCGCTGCAGCAGCTGATATCCGTCCAGCTTAGGCATCATCACATCCAGCAAAATCCCGTCATACTCCGCCCCCAGCAGGTGCTCCAGGGCTTCTTCTCCGTCGAAGCAGCTGTCCACGCTGTAACCTGCCTTCTTCAGGATCTTTACGATGAGCCGGTTCATATCCCGGGCATCCTCCACTACCAAAATTTTCAAGAAAATCACGCTCCTTTGCACATCCGTCAATCATCGCTGTTTGCCGCGGCAGACTGCTGATTTAACCATTATTGTACCACGCCTTTTAAAATATTTCTACTTTCGCAGGTAAAATGGGATCCGGGATGCTGAAAGCCATGCCCTTTGCCGGAAAATAACAACCCGTCTGCTCTGCTTTGCGGGCAAGTCCGTTGACAGAAAATGGGACCATAAGTTTCCAATTTGACGGTTCTGACGGTTTTTTAAAAGAAAGCGGCGGAATAGGGTAATCATCTATTGCAATTTGGAGAATGGTGTGGTAAAATGCTTTAAATATAGTCATAGTAAAGATATAAAATGTTTCAGTCACACTGCAAAGGAGAGTGCTCCCCAAAATACGGGCTGAACGTGCCGGCAGGAGCCAGGGGGCTGGATTTTCTCTTGCCGGTTTTTCTAAAGAGATTAAGACAAGGTTGGGGGAAATTGCGGCAATGGAAGCGGCTACCATAGAGCAGGAGCGGCAAGCGCCCGAAAAGGAGTTTGAGCCTGAATGTGATCCGGCCATTCATCGGCAATCTGAGGAACATCGTAAATGCTATCATATTGAACTGCCTGCTATGCCTGAAAAACGGGCATATTTGTTTATCAAGCGGAGTTTTGACATCATTGTGGCCCTTGTTGTGGGAATCCTTCTGCTGGTTCCCATGCTGATTATTGCTGCGTTGATCCGGTTGGATTCCGCGGGGCCTGCGATTTTCCGGCAGGAGCGGCTGGGCAAGGGCGGCAAGCCCTTTTACATTTTGAAATTCCGCTCCATGAAGATGGACGCGGAGGAGGATGGTCCTCAGTGGGCGGACAAAAACGACGGCCGCTGCACCAGGATTGGCCGGGGCATTCGGAAGGTTCGGCTGGACGAGCTGCCCCAGCTGTGGAATATTTTGGTGGGGGATATGAGTTTTGTCGGCCCCAGACCGGAGCGGGCCTGCTTCTACGAGGAATTTGAAACCTACATCGAGGGATTTCACTACCGTCTGGCGGTCCTGCCTGGGCTGACCGGGCTGGCCCAAGTCAACGGCGGCTATGACTTGAAACCGGAGGAGAAGATCGTCTATGACATGGAATACATTGAGAAGATGTCGGTCAAGATGGATTTAATGTGCATTTTTATGACGGCTAAGCTGATCTTTACCCATGAGGGAGCAAGATGACATGATGCCAAGGGCAAATAACACAGTCCCGGGGATTTCGGTGGTCATGCCAGCATATAACGCGGAAAAAACCCTGGCCGCGGCGGTTCAGTCCGTGCTCGCTCAGACCTACGCTGATTTTGAGCTTCTCATTGTGGATGATTGCTCTACGGACGGAACGGCGGCGCTGGCGGAGCAGCTGGCACGGAGGGATTCCCGGATCCGGATCCTGCGCAATGAGAGAAACAGCGGGGTCTCCGTCTCCAGAAATTTTGGCGTGGCCCAGGCCAAGTATCCCTGGATTGCCTTACTGGACAGCGACGACCAGTGGACCCCCGAAAAGCTGGAACGACAGCTCCGGGTGCTGGAAACCCAGGAAGATGCGGGCCTGATTTTTACCGGAGTCTCTTACATCGACGAAGCAGGCCGGCATTCAGACTTTGTATTCCATGTGCCCCGGCATGTGACCTTTCGGGAGCTGCTGCGGCAGAATGTGATCTCTTGCTCCTCCGTGCTGGTGAAGCGGGAGCTGTTGGAGTGCTGGCCTATGTATCCCGATCAGAATATCCATGAGGACTATGCCGCGTGGCTTCAGATATTGAAAGAGATTCCCTGTGCCGTTGGCGTGGATGAGCCGCTGCTGATCTACCGGGTCAGCTCCGGCAGTAAATCCGGCAACAAGCTGAGGTCTGCGGGGATGCAGTGGCGCACCTATCGTTATGTGGGCGTCGGCGTGGTCCGGTCCGCTTGCTGCTTTGCGGCGTATACGCTTCGCGGCCTGAGGAAGCATCGCGCGATCTCCGGTCAGATGCATTAAAACTTACACGCGGAACCAGGTGAATTTGGAGGATCATGGCGGTTACAACGGAAAAATGTACAGATATGAATGGGGTGAAGCCCGCATCCCTGGTGGAGCACCAGCAGGCGCTGTATGCCGGACTGGAGGAATTCGACCGGGTATGCAGAGCGCTGGGCATCCGCTATTTTCTCTTCGCGGGAACCATGCTGGGGGCGGTTCGCCACCAGGGGTTTATCCCTTGGGATGACGATGTGGATGTGCTGATGCTGCGGCAGGACTATGACCGGTTTCTCCGGGAGGCCGAGAACGTCCTGGATCAGAAGCGGTTTTACCTGCAAAAGGAATTTTCGGAGCACTGGCCCATGTTTTTTTCCAAGCTGCGGCTGAATGGGACTGCCTGCCTGGAAAAATACCACCCAAAGGACAGGAAAACCCATCGGGGTGTGTACCTTGATATTTTCCCCTGCGATAACGCCTATGACTCTGCCATTCTGCGAAAGGTCCAGTTTCTGGCCTCTAAAGTAGTCATTACAAAGGCGCTGTTTGCCCGGGGCTATGAAACGGACAGCGCCGTGAAGAAACTAGTGCTCCAACTGTGCCGCCTTTTGCCGGCGAAGCCCTTCCGGGCACTGTGCCGGGCGGACAAGGCTGGGGATACGGGCTTTGTCCATGTCTTTTTGGGCGCATCCTCCAAATATGGCAGGAGTGTTTTCCCCCGCAGTTGGTTTGAGGAGACGGTGGAGCTGCCCTTCGGAGAAAAGCGCTTTCCTGTCCCCAAGGAGTATGACCCGGTGCTGACCAGGCTGTACGGCGACTACATGACCCTTCCGCCGGAGGAGGATCGGAGCTGCAAGGTTCACGCTGTTTTGGTGGATCTGGAACACTCCTATGAGGAATATGAGCACTACCTGGATAACATGGTGTTTACGGAATATACAAGAAGTATCAGGTGAATAAAGTGATCCGAGTTTTACACATCGTCTCTTCTCTGGGAACGGGAAGCGGCGTCATGTCGGTATTGATGAGCTATCACAGGCACATTGACCGCAGCCGGGTGCAGTTTGATTATCTCTTCTGGCGGCAGACCGATCACACCTTTGAAGAGGAAATTGAAGCCCTGGGGGGAAGGGTATATTGGCTACCGCGGCCTGGGATGACAGCGAATTTCTTCAAAGAAGCCAACGCATTTTTTACGGAGCACAGAGGGGAATATCCCATTGTCCATTGCCATCCTATCTATGCCTCCGCAATTTTTGGCGGGCTGGCCCGGAAACAGGGCGCAAGTCATGTGATCCAGCACAGCCACACCACAAGGCTCAGCGGAAAATCGCTGAGTGCGGCCCGGAACCTTGTGATTCTTGGGCTGTTTGGCCGCAGGGCCACGGACTATGTGGCTTGCTCCCAGGCGGCGAAAAAAATCTTCTTCTGGAAAAAGCCGGAGCAGGTCTGCCTGATGCGCAATGCCATTGATGAGGAGAAGTTTGCCTTCTCCCAGGCCCGGCGTGACGCCCTCCGGGCGGAGCTGGGCCTTGGCGAGGGTACGCTGGTGCTGGGCCATGTGGGGCGCTTTTCCAAGGAGAAAAATCACCCCTTTTTGCTGGATGTCCTGACTCAGGTACGGAAGCGGAGGCCGGATGCCAGGCTGCTTTTGGTGGGGGATGGCGTGCTGTTTGACAAAATCCGGGAGCTGAGCGTCCAAAAAGGACTGGCCGGCGCGGTGATTTTTGCCGGGCGCCAGTCTGATGTGGCCGGATATATGTCCGCTATGGATCTGTTTTTGCTTCCCTCTGTTTTTGAAGGGCTGGGGATTGTGCTGGTGGAGGCCCAGGTCAATGGGCTTCCTTGCCTGGCGGCTGATACCGTTACCCGGGAGAGCAATGTGTCCGGAACAGTGACCTATCTTCCGCTGAAGAATGAAGAGGACTGGGTGGACACCATTCTGGAGGGGGTCGAGAGTGGCCGCAATCATGGCGCAAACCAGCTGGCAGAGGTCGGCTACAATATCGCGGTGGAGGCGAACCGGATTACAGACTACTACCTGTCCTTGCTCAAATAGGTGAAAGGATGCATATGATTAGCTTGTTTTTTTATCTTGTGCTGGCCGCCGGCTCATCTGTGGCGATGCACTTCGCGCAAAAACTGGATAGAAAGGTCCTGCTGCTGGTCCCCATTGTCCTGCTGACGCTGACGGCGGGGCTGCGCGGCCCCGAGGTGGGCGTGGATACGGCCAAGTATATTTATATCTTTGACCGGGGGTTCAGCCAGGATCTGAGCTTTATTAACCAGGATCAGCTGTTTTACCTGGCAGGCGTCGGGCTGATGCACATCTGTCCCTTCCCGCAGGTTCCCCTGTTTGTCACGGCTTTGGCCACCTATGTGCTGATGTTCCTGCGCATGTGGGACTTCCGATATTCCGCCGGACTGGGCGTGATGACCTGGGTATATGTGCTTTACTACTGGGGCGGAACCATGAACGCTTTTCGCCAGATGCTGGCAGTGGCCATCGTGTTTTATGCCAGCCGCAGCTTGGTCAGGAGAAAATACTGGTTCTATCTGATCGGCGTGGTTTTGGCGGCACTGATCCATCTCAGTGCCGTTGTGGCGCTTGCCATTCCGGTGGTCTACATTCTCTTTAAAAGAAATTTCCGTCCCCCGGAATACGTCTATCTCGGGGTCTGCGGGGCAGCGGTGATTCCGGCCGGAATTCTGTTCGTGCTTAAATACGCAAAGTATCTGGATGACCTTGCCGTGAATTTCGGATTGATGCCCGTGGTGAGAATTGCGCTTGCTGTGATCGGCTATCTGCTGTTTCGGCGCTCTGTGGCGCAGCCTGAATGTCCCGCCGGTTCCAAGGCCGATGACAGCTCATTCCATCTGGTCTTTACCATCAGCGCTGTGGGCCTGGCCATGGGATTTGCCAGCATGTTTGTGGAGTTTGCCAGCCGCACAGGGTATTATTTCCGGGTTTTTGAAATTGTCCTCTTTGGCATGATTTTCTATCAGTTCCACAGGAACGACGAGAAAAGGATCCCAAAGGCGGCGGTCCTTGGAGCGGTTTCTCTGGTGGGGATTTACTATCTGTGGCGTTACAATGGGATCATTCCCTATCAAACGGTTTTTGGCGTTGGCCTTGGTTAAGGGGTCTGAAATGAAAGAAACGTGTTTTTGCTCTGTCATTGTACCGGTCTATAACGCGGAAAGCTATCTGCGCCGCTGTATCGACAGCATTGTGCAGCAGCCCCCGGATTTATTTGAACTGATCCTGGTGGATGATGGTTCCGCTGACAGCAGCGGCGCCATCTGCGAGGAATATGCGCAGAGGTATGACAATATTCGGGTGATCCGCCAGGAAAATGCCGGCCACACCGCCGCCAGGAACGCGGGGCTTCGCTGCGCCAAGGGCGAATATGTGGGCTTCGTGGACAGCGATGACTGGGTGGACCCGCAATGGCTGGGTGACTGCCATCAGGCCGTCCTGCAGGGAAATTCCCCGGACGTAATCCTCTACGGCTATCGCCGGGTGGGGGAGAATGGCCCGATGGGTGAGAAGCCCCAGCCGTATCCCCCGGGCTGCTACGACCGGGCGGGAGTTCAGGCACAGTTTTTTCCCACTCTGCTGACCTCCGGGCACTTTTCCCTGTGGGAGCGGCTGATGAAGCGCCCGCTGGCGCAGAAGCATCAGTTTACCATCAGCCGGGAAATCCTTTTGGGGGAGGACTTGATTTGCTGCGTGTGTACCATGTTTGACGCGGAAAGGGTCTGTGTATTACCTGGGATTTATTACAACTATTTTCAGCGCGCCGGCTCGGTGGCACATTCCTATCATAATTATACCTTCCGGAACTGGGAGCTGCTTCAGCGGCATTTGACCCAAGTCCTGTCCCAATCTCTGCCTGGGTTTGAAGGCCAGCTGGGATATTGCTCCATTCGCTTTCTCCAGAGGGCGGTATTGGGGGACATTCACCGAGGCGGCCTGAAAGCAGTTCCTGAAATTTCCCGTACCCTGGGCAGGGAGGACTTGAAGCAGCTGCTCCGCAGGGCGGAGATCCCCAAGGGGAAGCGTGTCCCTCAGTTCAAGCGCTTCTGCCTAAAGCACCGGCTGGTTCTGACGCTGTGGTGCAGCGACGCAATGCTCCGGCTTGCCAGGCGGGTTAAGAAGTGACAAGAAGGTTTGCGGAGGTAGAATAGGGCAGGAGGCCCTAAAGCCTGAAGAAAGGAACAGGTTTTCCACAGCGTTTTTGAAAATATGGCAAAAGGAAAGACAAATCAATTAAAGGCCGGCGTGGTACTGACCTATCTCCAGGCGGTACTGAATGCGGTCATTTCAATCTCATACACCCCTGTTATGCTGCGGCTGCTGGGCCAGAGCGAGTATGGCGTTTACACCATGTCATCCTCTATGATCTCCTATCTGGGCCTGCTGAATTTCGGCCTAAACAGCTCCTACGTCCGTTTTTATACCCGCTATCGTGCGGATGAGAATCAGACGGGGCTTGCCCAGCTCAACGGCATGTTCCTGACAGTTTACAGCGGCATTGCGGTGATCGCATTGGCAGCGGGCCTTTGGCTCACCGCCCATGTGGAGCTGTTTTACGGCGCCAGCCTGTCCCCCCGGGAACTGGAGACCGCCAGAATTCTGATGGGCATTCTGTCGGTCAATTTGGCCATGACCTTTATCAGCACGGTCTTTACCTCCTATGTGACCGCCAATGAGCAGTTTGTGTTTCAAAAGCTGCTCAATATGGGAAAGACGGTGATCTCTCCCATGGCCACCATCCCGGTGCTGCTGCTGGGCTTCCGCTCCATCGGCATGACTGTCACTACAACGGTTATCTGCCTGCTGGTGGATCTCTCCAATGTGATATTCTGCCTGAAAAAGCTGAACATGAAGTTTGCCATCAAGGGCGCCAACTTCCGGCTGATGAAGGAATTGGCCGTCTACTCCTCCCTGATTGCGGTAAACGGCCTGGTGGACAAGATCAACTGGCAGGTGGACAAGATCATCCTGGGACATTACCACGGCGCCATGGAAACGGCGATATACGGCGTGGCGGCGCAGATCAACACCCTGTACATCGGAGTCTCCATTGCGGTTTCTTCGGTATTTACGCCCCGGGTCCATAAGCTTGCTTATTCGGAAAACTGTGCGGAGGAGTATAACCGCCTCTTCGTGAAGATCGGGCGGATCCAGATGCTGATTCTGGGCCTGGTGGGAAGCGGCTTTGTCCTATTTGGCCGGCCGTTTATCAAGTTCTGGGCCGGTCCGGGTTATGATGCCGCCTATGCTGTGGCCCTGCTGCTGATTTTGCCGGCGTCCATTGATCTGATCCAGAACATCGGAATTGAAATGCAGAGAGCGAAGAATCTGCAATATTTCCGGTCAATTGCCTATTTCTTGATGGCGCTGATTAATGTGGCGATGAGTATTCCCTTGGGAAAGCGGTACGGCAGCATTGGTGCCGTCATTGGAACCTGCGTATCGCTGGTCATTGCCAACGGCTTTATTATGAACTGGTTCTATGCCAAGCGGATGGATCTGCGAATCGGCTCCTTCTGGCGCCAGATCGGCTCCATTCTCCTCCCGGTGCTGTTGGCGGCAGTCCCTGGTTATTGGGTGTTTTCCCGGGTGAACATGGATTCCCTTCTGGTGTTTGGGGGCTGTATTGTGCTCTATAGTGCAGTTTACTGCGGGGTCTGCTGGCTCCTGGCTATGAACCGGAATGAAAAGGCGCTTGTGCTGAATCTGGTCAAAAAAGTGCTGCATCGATAAACGGGTATATCCGCGCTTTCAGCGGTTTATATAGATAAAACAGAAAAGGAGAGAGCAAAGCGAATGAAGAAAAAAGTGATATCCTTTGCGCTCGTTCTGGTTATGGTTTTTTCGATGCTGCCTATAACGGCCTTCGCGGAAATCAACAAGGGCGACGACTTGGGATACAACAATGTAATTTCTAAGAAAACCTATGCAATTTCCCCTGGCGTTACTGAAACCAACTTGACGTTGAACGATGATACAGCGTCCAACCAGAACCTGTGCTATATGATGGAGGTTGATCTTTCCAACGAGCATGCCACGGTTATGCCTTCTTACAGCAACATGGATCCCACCGTCTATCGGCAGCAGGCTATGTCTCAGCAAGCTGCGGCGGCGGAAGAGAAGTTGGGCGTCAACGTGGTTGGCGGCGTCAACGTCAACCTGTCTTGGGCCAGCGATGAGCCTATCGGCATGCTGGTGGTCAACGGCGAGGTTTGGCACGATGATACCAGCTATGAGGGCTGCTATCTGGTGATCCATCAGGATAACACCGCGGAGCTGCGGGACGGCAATGTGCCCCTGGATGGCAGCGAGTGGCAGGCGGTGTCCGCCAACTTCGGCTGGCTGATTAAGGACGGCGTGAATCAGTATCCCGATGCGGATCATTCCAACGCCAACCGGAACCCCCGGACCGCCATGGGCATCAAGGCGGACGGCACCCTGGTCCTGTTCGTCGTTGACGGACGGCAGGCGCCCACCTCCGCCGGCATGACCATGAACGAGCTGGCCGAGGCGATGGAGGCAGCCGGCTGTGTAGACGCTGTCAACTGTGACGGCGGCGGCAGCTCCACCTTCCTGTCCGAGCGGGAGGGCACCGGTGAATTGACCGTCAAGAACAGCCCCTCTGACGGCGTGGAGCGCCCCACGCTGAGCGGCCTGCTGGTGATTTCCAACGCCAAGCCCTCCGGTGAGTTTGACCACGCTTCCGTGACCCCTGACGGAGAGTACTATACCCCCGGCAGCGAGATCCCCTTCCAGGCCACCGGCGTAGACAGCGCCGGCGCGGCTGCGGCTCTGCCTGAGGACGCGGTCTGGTCCCTGGCTGAGTCCTCTGCGGCGCTGGGCGCCATTGATGCCGCAACCGGCGTGTTTACCGCCAACGCGGATGCCGTGGGCGAAGTGACCGTAAATCTCAGCTCTGGAGGCAATGTGGTGGGCAGCGCCACCATCGAACTGGTGAAGCCCGACGAGATCTATTTTGCCACCGATGAGGTCAGCCTGGGCTTTGAGGCCACCACTGACTTCGATGTTCAGGTGAAGTACCATGACCTGGATGTGAACTACAAGGTGGGTGACCTGATCTGGACCCTGTCCGACGAGGCACTGGGCACCTTTGACGGAAACATCTTTACTTCCTCCGACGGCGAGAGCCTGACCGGCACCGTCACCGTGACCTCCGCCTTTGATGCGGCGATCACCGATACCCTTACCCTGATTGTCGGCATGCTGCCCACTGTGGTTTGGGATTTCGAGGACTATACCGATCCTGAGACCGGTGTGGTGACCTCCGCAGAGGACTATTACTGCGGCGCAAACGGAATCCTGACCCATTCCAACTATAACCGGGGCGGCAATGAGTCCATTGAGATCATCAGCATCGACGATGATGAACCCGTCCGCATGGGCAGCCATGCCTTGAAGCTGAACTACGACTTCACCAACTACTCAGGCGGCGGAAATGCGGAAGGCGCCTGCGTGGGCACTACAGAGGGGATGGAGATTCCCGGTGCGCCCACTGCTATCGGCGTTTGGGTCTACGCCCCCGAGGGTGTGGGCATCACCTGGGAGGGGGACGGCACCCAGTCCGGCTTCTGGCTCCGGGGCTACGTGCAGGATGGTCTCGGAAATAACCAACCTTATGACTTTACGCTGGAGCCGAAGGCGGTTACTGGCGACCAGCAGCCCGGTATCTACTGGGAGGGCTGGAAGTATCTGGAGGCAGACCTGACCAAGTATACCGGTCCCTTCAGCATTCAGCCGGGTATGACCTTCCGGCTGATGTATGTTCCCCCGACGATGATGGGCACCATGACTGCTGGTGCCATCTACTTCGACAACCTGCAGTTTGTTTACGGCACCAATATGGACGATGTGGACAACCCCGTGATCCACAGCGTCCAGGTCAATGGCGCGGAGCTGGAGGACGGCGCCACGCTGAATGCCAACACCTTCAATATCACAGCGGATGTCTACGATGTGGAGAACAAGTACACCAGCGGCGTGGATCCTGACACCGTCCGGATGTACATCGACGGCATCAATACCTATGACAACGAGAACTATACCTACGCGGTGGATCCCGACGGCTCTAGGAGCTATCTGTCCAACCTGTATCTGCGGGATGGCCAGCACTCCCTGACTGTCTCCCTGCGGGACAAGTTCGGCAATGAGACCGCCCAGACTTACTTCTTTACGGTGGCCGGCGGCGAAACCAACACCGATCCCACTGTCACCGTTACCTCCGATCCCGACGTGGCAGTGCTGGGCGGCCAGCTGAACCTGAAGATCACGGCATCTGACGCCGCCTTGGTGGATCACGCCGCCGTCTCCCTGAAGCTGGACAAGAACTTCCCGGACTACGAGATCACCTTCTCTGATGACTACGAGGGTACCGTCAGCTACAGCAAGATCAACGGCCAGACCACCATTACTGCGGACCGCAGGGAGGGAGCCTCCGGCGCTGGCAATGTGATTGCTGAGGTGGCCATTCAAATCCCGGCAGATCTGCAGGAGGACGCGGTCCTGACCTATACGGTGAAATCCGGCAGCTATACCACCTCTGACGGCGGATACTATACCTTCTCTGCCACCGAGCAGTCTGTTGACGTGGCGGCGGCATATACGCTGTCTGCGGATCCTGTGATCGTGGGCCGGAGTGCCTCCGTTGCTGTCACTGACATGAACGGTGAGCCTGCTGCCAATGTGAATATCTGTCTAGAGGATGGCACCCAGGTGGGAACCACCGCTGCCAATGGCATTTTGATCACCGACGCCTTCAGCGAAACTGCCGGCAAGACCATCATTTATGCCCAGGATGCTGACGGCAGACTGTCCTTCCATTATACCGTTACCAGCTTCAACGCTGTAGGCGAGGGCACGGCTCCCTTTGCGATCAAGTTCAACGCCGCTGAAGAGGGCACCACCGGCAAGAATATCACCTGGCAGACCAATCCCTCCCAGGAGAGCAAGCAGGTGCTGCAATATGCGGTCAGCGGCAGCGAGAACTGGGAAGAGGCGGCGGCAACCACCACCTTGTGTACCTTTGTCCAGGGCGGCTATGACGCAGTGAATGTACATAACGTCAAGCTGACCGGACTGGCCCCCGATACCACCTACAGCTATCGGGTGGGCGACGGCGAGAATTGGTCTGAGACCGCTGAATTTACAACTGGGAAGGATGACGGAAAAACCTCCTTCTTTGTCCTGGGCGATATCCAGGCGGAGGATCTGACGAACATCAATGCCATCATGGACAACCTCAAGGCCGGGAGCTATGACTTCGGCCTGCAGACCGGCGATGGGGTTGACGATGCCTCCAAGTATGAGGACTGGACTGAGATGACCTCCCTGTTCGGCCAGGAGAAGCTGGGCGCCACCGACATGATCCAGGTCCTGGGCAACCATGAGTTCGGCGGCGATGCAGAAGGAATGGTTTCTAAGGCAATCTACGGCCTGCCTGACTCCGGCATGGGCAGCTGCTATTCCGTCACCTACGATAACATTTACGTGGCAGTGATCAATTACACCTCCACCAAGGCTCAGCTCCAGGCTGCCCTGGATTGGCTGGAGGAGGATGCCGCTAAGAGCGACGCCAAGTGGAAGATCCTGACCATGCATCAGCCCGCTTACTACACCAATATTTCCGGCGGCAACGCGGAAATCCAGGCCATGGTTCCCGAGGTGGTTGACCGGGCCGGGATTGACCTGGTTTTCTCCGGCCACGATCATACCTATGCCAGAACCGAACCCCTGACCGGCGGCCAGGTTACCAAGGACGGCGCCGTGTACTTTATCTGCGGCTCCTCCGGTGAAAAGAGCTATTCTGTCACCGATAATCCGGACTTCCACTTTGCCAAGGCCACCCAGGACTACAATGCGGTCTACCTGTCTGTGGAGGCCGATTGGAATGATATTACCGTCACTGCCTACAATGTCAGCGCCGACGGTTCCAAGGTGGTCCTGGACAGCTACACTAAGGGCGTGGAGCGCTGTGAGAATGACGAGCATGACTATCTCTATCATCGGGACACCGAACGTCTGGTCTGCCAGAACTGCGGCTACACCAATACTGCTGAGGCGGAGATGTACTCCGGCTGGGCGCATGACAGCGAAACCGGCAGACTGATGTACTTTGTTGCCGGCAGCTATATGACCGGTTATCAGTATATTTCCTCCACCAGCTACTACATCGACGAGAACGGCCTGTGCTTCGAGGGCGAGTATACCCTCTGCGGGGAGACCTGCCTGTTTAAGGATGGCCAGTATGTCAGCTGCGGCACGGCTGATGTGACCCTGGCTGGTATGGCCGGCGAGAAGGTTGAGTTTGTCCTTTATACTGACGGCACCCTGAAGGTTGGCGGAAGCGGCAATATGTACGATTACAATACATATGGCAACGTCCCCTGGTATCCTGTCTGCACCAGCATTAAGCGCATCCAGATCGGCGCCGATGTGACCAGCATTGGCGTATATGCCTTCCATGGCGCAACCAAGTGCGAAAGCGTGACCTTCGCGGAGGGCAGCAAGCTGACGGCCATTAAGGACAACGGCTTCTATTATCTCAGCTCCCTGAAGAAGATTCAGCTTCCTGTGGGCGTCAAAACCCTGGGCAATTACGCTTTCGGATACTGCGGCCTAGAAAAGGTTTATCTGTGCGATGGCCTGACCAGCATGAACAGCACGGCGTTTGGAAAGTGCGCGAGCCTGACGGATATTTATTATGAAGGCTCTGAGGAGCAGTGGAATGAGATCTCTGGCGTGGAGAAAGCCATTCCCGCCCAGGTTACGGTGCATTATTTGCCGTCCATTGCCCGCTTCACCGACGTTCACGCCTCTGACTGGTATGCGCCCTATGTGGAGCAGGCTTACCAGCTGGGCGTTATGACCGGCACCAGCGAAACCACCTTTGATCCCAAGGGCACCACCACCCGTGCTGCCTTTGTCCAGAGCCTGTATGCAATGGAAGGGAAGCCTGCGGTTTCCGGTGTCACTCCCTTTAAGGATCTGACGGATGATTGGTACCAGGACGCAGTCCTTTGGGCCTATCAGAACAAGGTCACCAGCGGCATGAGCGATACTGCGTTTGCGCCTGACACCAGTGTCACCAGAGAACAGATCGCAGTGTTCCTGTACGCCTATGCCGGACGGCCCGCGGTTTCCGGCGATCTGTCCCAGTTCCCGGATGCGGGGAAGGTGAGCAGCTGGGCCAGAACCGCAATGATCTGGGCGGTCCAGAATGGAATCATCTCCGGTTCCGCTAACGATGGAAAGGTGTATCTGTATCCCAGGAACACCGCCACCAGAGCGGAGACCGCCACCATGATGGTAGGCTTTTGCCGCTTTATGAATCCTTAAGCAAGCAAGATATCCTAACGCTGGGGGCCGCCTGCATTGCAGACGGCCCCAAATCCTTGGACGTTTTGCAGAAGAACTTGCAGAAGACTGCCTTGACCGGAAAAAAGAGCGCCAAATCAGTTGCCCCAAAAGGGTGGAAAAAGAATTATAAATTTTTACAAAAATTTACTTGATTTTCTCCCCTGACAATTGTATAATTGGGCGAAAATAATTGAAAGGCGGTGCTTTTATGAGTAATCTAACAGGAAAGACAGCGGTTATTACCGGAGGCAATTCGGGAGTAGGCGCAGCAACGGCAATGCTGTTTGCAAGAGAAGGCGCAAATGTAGTGATCAGCGCCCGCCGTCAGTCGGCACTTGACGAGGTGGCGGCAAAGATTCAGGCGGAAGGTGGCAGCGTGATTACGGTTTCCGCC
Source organism: uncultured Oscillospiraceae bacterium (assembly GCA_964630475.1). Classification (GTDB taxonomy): domain Bacteria; phylum Bacillota; class Clostridia; order Oscillospirales; family Oscillospiraceae; genus JAJQBJ01. The sequence continues at coordinate 23,604 of CAZVVH010000001.1, forward strand.
GATATTTCCAAGGACGAGGACTGCAAGGCCCTGATGAACACCGCAATAGAAACGTTCGGGAGCATTGATATTCTTGTCAACAACGCGGGTGTTTTGGATACAGGCCTGGCCCCGGTGGATAAATTTGATGATGAGGAGATTCAAAAGATCATCTCCATTAATCAGGTGGGAACCATGCAGTGCATTCGCGCGGCCCTGCCTCATATGACCGGGGGCGCGTCCATCGTCAACGTGGCATCTGTGGCGGGTGTTAATGGCGGCGGCGGTGCGGCATATGTTTCCACAAAGGCCGCTATTATTGGGATTACCAAGCATACGGCTCTGCTGTACGCGGACAAGTATATCCGCTGCAATGCGGTCTGCCCGGGCACCATCGTCACTCCCATGACCATGGGCATGAAGCCGGAGCTGCTTGATATGCGCATGATGGGCGCAATGAACAAGCACGCTGACCTGAAGCTCAAGCCCTGCATGGCGGAGGATGTGGCCAATATCATCGAATTCTTCGCTTCGGATCGCTCCCAGGCTCTGACTGGCCAAATTGTCGTCAGCGATTTCGGCGCATCCCTGTAACCCTTCCCAATGAAGAAGTCCTGAGCTGTTGGCGCCAAACAGCTGTCAACAGGTAAAATTATCAAGGCCCAGTTCGGTTTTATACTGAACTGGGCCATTTCTTTCTTTTTTGAAATTCATTGTGGACAGGTGAAAGTAGTTGCAAAGGACAAAATATTATAATATAATGATTAAAGCAGGACAAATTCTGACGAATTTTGACTAAAGGCATCATTGAGAAAGGTGAGATGGGACAATGGCAAATGCACGAGCCAGAAGGCGCAGACGCAGGAAGATTACCACCATCGTTGTGGCGGTTATTTTGGTGCTCGTTATCGCTGCCGGTGTAATTTTTGTACCCCGCCTGGTACATCGGTGTGACAACTGCGGCAAGATGTTCGTGGGAACGGGATATTACCCCAATGTGGTCACCAGCACCATTGCGGACCTGACCAAGCAGGAGGAGAAAATCCTCTGCGGGGACTGCGCAAGGAAGGAGCATGCCCTGGCGCTGGCCGCAGGCAAATCCATTGCGGAGTATCAGCGTCCGCTGTTTGAGCCATCGGAAGAGGATTGATTCGGATGAGATGGAAAGGATTCGCGGCCTCTGTGCTTTTACTGGTGCTGCTGATCAGCCTGGGAGTCCCGGCTCCGTTAACAGCCAGCGCAGAGGAGGACTCCACCGTTTATGTGCGGAAGCATGTCAGCATGCTTTACGATGACTCGGGCAGTATGAGCAGCACAAAGGTGGAAAACAACCTGAAATGGACCTTTGCCAGCTATGCGGCTCAGGCGTTTACCGGACTGCTGAACGACACGGACACCCTGACGATCACGTTTATGAACCGCACGGAGCGCAGAGCGGACCGGCTGACCGTGGATTTGCAGACGGATCGGGCGGAGCAGGTCTCCAATGTGATGTCCGCCACCGGCACGGTGGTGAAGCAGGGCAATACCCCCCTTGACCAGGTGGATGCGGCCCTGCAGGTGCTGCTGGACGACGGCCTGGGGAAGGCACAAGGCGGGCAGAACGAGCAATACTGGCTGGTGCTGATGACGGACGGCATCTTTACCGATGACGGCGGAAATGAATTGTCAGAGGCGGATGTGCTGTCCAAGCTCACCGCCATCCTGAGCGCCTATCCGGAGGTGCATCTGGTTTACTTCGGAATCGGCGCCGGGACTTCCGGCAAGGACGCTGCCAAGGACTTTCGGGGAGAAACCCGGCTGACGGCGTATGGGAATTTTTCCGCAGTTTACGCGCCAGATCAGAATGCTGTGGTCTCCACCATGCAGGAGCTGTCCGGTCAGATTTCCGGACGCTATGATGTGACGGATTCTGCCCAGGTAACGGGAACCACAGTGAAAATGGAGGTCTCCGGGGAGTCCTCTCCCATCCGCAATGTGGCGGTGCTGGCGCAGAACACCAATGCCTCCCTGGTCAGCGCGGAGGCGGAGGATGGGACCAAGCTGGAGATCACCCGCAGCGCGGCGCTGAGTTATCCGCGAAATGACACCTGTGCCAATGTGCCGGGGGGCACCCTGGGCGGATATACCGCGCTGATCAGCGGGCCGGAGGGGGAAAAGATCCCCTCTGGGGACATCATCCTGACCTTCTCGGAGCCGGTGGAGAAGAACTCCCTGTCTCTGATGTATGAGCCGGCCATTCACCTGAATTTGATTACGGAGCGGCAGCTGTCCTCCGGTGAATGGGAGATGCTGGGCAGCAGCACCCCACTGAATGACGGCGACACTATCCGGATTAATTACGCCATCTGTGAGGACGGCTCCAATGAGCCTTTAGATGTCTCCGGCTTCTTTGGAAACACCCAGGTTTCCATCGTCGCCAACGGCCAGACCGTTGATGCTGGTCAGGAGTTCCAGGTTTCCGAGGGGGACACAAAGATCAGCGTTGACGTCAGCATGATGGACGGCGCGTATCAGATCAGCACCAACCGGACGCTGAAGGTGGTGGCCGTCAAGGCTTCGGACCTTCAGGTGACCGCCAGCGGGCCGATCTCTCTGACCCGGTCAGAGCTTGCGGACAACGAGGAACAATCCATTGACTTCACTGTCCGATATGGCGGGGAACCGGTGGAAGAGGAACTGCTGGGCCGGTTCACCTGCGAGGTGGAGGGCGCCGCAGGCGGGACGCTGGAGGGCGCCGTGACCCTGCCTGGAGATGGCGTCATCCGCTTTACCCCTCAAGATGAGGACGCGGAGGCGGACAGCTACACAGTGTGCCTGAGCTATGACGGAGAGCCGGTCTGCCGGGAGCAGGTGACGGTCAATTCGGATATTTATTATACAGCCATCCCTTCCGCTGGCTTCAGTGTCCCGGACAATGAGCTTGATACCTGCACGGATCGGGTGGAGTTCACGGTGATTGCCCATGTGGATGGGGAGGAAGCCCCCATCACCCGGGAGGAAGCGGCCCTTTTCCGGATCACCACCCGTTCGGAAAACGGCGATTCCCTGGATTGGGACACCACCTATGAGGACGCCGGCATATTGGCGCTGACCCCCACTGGTTCCGGCGCGGCTCCGGGAGCCTATACCGTAAGCTTGGTGGAAGAGGACAGCGGCCAGGTGCTGAGCACGGTTACGGTCTCTGTGCTGAAGCACGATGCTGTCTATGTGGTGGAGCCTGTGCCCACCGGGGACGAGCTGGTGAACCTGTTCGCGCTGGACTATAACGAAACGGCGGTTGGATTCCGCATTTACATGGATGGCCAGCTCTGCACGGCGGAGCAGCTGCAAGGGATGATCGACAGCGCGGTCCTTGCGGCCCGGGCGGACCAGCCCGGCAGCCTGCTGGGCATTGGGCTGACGGTGGGCGAGCTGGACGGCTCCCCGGTGGTGCTCTGTACGCCCACCAGCGGCGGGGAGGGGCATGTTGCCGCCTTTTGGCAGCGGGTGCCCATCGCCTATGGCGGGCTGCGGCAGGGGGATTTGACCATCACCCTGACCGTGGATCAGCCCAAGGAGGCAGAGGGGAGCGGTACGCTCCGGCTGTTCGGCTCCCTGCTCTGGCGGATTTTCTATATCATCCTGCCCTGGCTGATTCTGCTGGTGCTGGCGGCCATTGTCATGGTGCTGTACAGCAATCTGCGGATGCCCCGCTTCAAGAAGGGTGTGCTGACCCACGTGGAGCTGACGCTGGTGACGGCGGGCAAATACGCGGTGGGCTATGTGGAAACCACCTCCACCCACAGCCACCGGTTCTATCTCAATAAGCTGCTGCCCTTGCCCCAGCGGCTCACCTTTAAGGGGATCACCTTTGTGGCGCGAACCCAGTCCGCTAAGCGGAGGAGAAAGAAGTTCTATGCGCCCACCGCCATGATCTCCGGGACTGCGGCGGAGATCAATGCGGAATATTGCAGTAATCTTCCGAACCGCCGCTTCCTGGAGGAGCTGAACTACGAGCTGGCCGGCGGCGAGATTGCCAAAAAAGAGGTACATCTGGCCAATGTTATGCCCTTTGACCCCACCACGGTGGACGATATGAGTGCGGAACAGACCTGGACACCCACCCTGGCTGACGGCGCCTATATTGTGAAAAAGCAGTTCGAAGGGAAGAAGCTGGTGGGAATGGAAATCTGGGGCTTCCTGGAGGATAAATAAACTGAAAAAACAACCGGGGCGCGGCAAGCGCACCGGAAAAGAGAGGATGGTAATTCATTATGAGAAATCTCTTTATCGGCCTGGGCGGTTCCGGCGGCGAAGTGCTGAGGCTGCTACGGGGTCTGATGACGGAGGAGCAGCGCAGAGACGCCAACTGCATTTATCTGGACACCAGCAAGAAAGGGACAAAACACCAGATTGCGGACGGGATTAAGACGGTGCGGATTTCCACGGCAGACACCGTGAAGGAAATGGCGGATGAGCTGGGCTGGGAGGACGGCGTGTATGACTGGATGCCCTCCGGAGACTCCGAGCGCGTCTTTTTGGGCAGCGGCTTTGATGACGGTGCTTCCCAGAACCGGTACAAGTCCAGGCTGTGCATTGCCCACTTTCTGTCCAAGCACAATAACGAGCTGCAAAACGCACTGCATCAGCTCAACCTGCCCACCGCGGCGGCAAAGAGCACCATGCTGCGGGTAATGATCGTCTCCTCCATAGCAGGCGGCACCGGCACCGGCACCTTCCTGGACGTGGCACTGTATATCCGCAACTACTTCCGCAAGAGAAACCAGAACGTCCGCATCACCGGCCTGTTCGGCTGCCCGGATATCTATGTTGGTGTGAACCGGGACGACACAGAGAAGCTGAGCTCCATGTTTGCTAACGCCTATGCCTGCATCCGGGAGCTGAATGCCATGAACATGTGCGTGGGCGGCAGCCGCAGCGTGTCCAACGACTACGGCAAGTCCATCAACATTAAGATCGACACCCGCAGCGAGGGCAAGCTGTTTGATTCCAACGACCCCTATTTTACCAAGAGCTATAACGCCAAGCCCTTTGACTTGATCTACTTTGTGGACCAGGAGAACGCGGATGGGTTTGAGCTGGGCAATATTCGGGATTATTACCAGGTCATGGCGGATATCGCCTACACCCGGCTTTACTCCCCTCTGGAGGACGCAATCCAGGACGATGAGAGCAATGAGATGAGCCGCCGGGCCACGGTGCCCACTGCCATCTACGGCAGCGCGGGCTACGCCAAGGTGGTATATCCCTATGAGGACATCCTGCGCTATTTGGCGGAGCGCAAGGTCAGCGAGGACTTGGGCAGCCAGTGGACCTTCTGCGAAAATGCCTGGAATGTCTACAGCCAGAAGCAGATCCGGGCGGCCCAGGCCTCCGGCACCACCTGGGTGGAGGAGCCGGAAGAGCGGGAAGACAACTACATGACCAATATTAACAACGCCATTGACAAGCCCAATTCCAGCCTGGGCTTCCTGGCGGATATGATCCGCACCCCCGAGGGGGAGGATCGGGTGCAGCTGTATCTTGACATGCTGGAGGCCCAGGCGAAGTCCCGCATCGGCATCAGCAACGGCGATGCCGGCCGGCAGGACGCTGCCTATGGCCTGGGCGTGCGCAAGGATGTCAGCGAGGCCCGGAGCACGGTGAGCACGATCTATGTGAAGGCGGCCAACAAGAGCAGCAGCAAGCCCCTGGAGGCCCTGACCGATGCCAGCACCATCAGCGCCAAGCTGAAGAACTATATCAGCGTGTTGAAGCGGGCCGCTGGCCTTCAGGCCGAGGTGTTGTCCTCCGCCATGTTCCCCTATGACGAGAATGGCACGGAACAGAAGGAGCTTAGCTCCAATCAGGTCAGCATCCGCAGCGGCTTGCTGACCCATGAGGGCAAGGATGTCCACCCCCTGGCTGCCCGTTACATGCTCTATGGCCTGCGCCAGCAGCTGCGGGATAAGATCGAGAAATACCCGGGGCAGCTGTCCCAAAAGCTGGACGTCGCTTATAAGAGCGTCTACCTCTTCTTCGATGGCGATTGGGAGGATGGCAAGGATGTGACCGCGGATAAGTATATTGCTCAGATGCAGAAGAAGCGCATCGGCCGCAGCACAGCCAGCCGGGAGGATCTGGAGGAGTATCTGGAAACCATCGGCAAGGCCATGGAGGCCGTGATGGATATCGCCACCGATGAGATGCTGTATCAGACCTGGGTGGATGTTATGGAGAACCTGGATGCCCTGATTGACCAGTACGAGAACTTCTTTAAGAATATATCTCAATTTGCGGATGGGCTGGCCCGCAAGAGACAAGAGGACGAGATTGCCCATGACACAGTCACCGGCGGATATGTCTATGTGGGCGCCACGGCCCAGGTAAAGAATTACTATTATCTGGCGGCACCCGGCGTGTCCGGCGCCATTCGGGCCGGCAATGATGAGATCTACGCCTATGAGGGCAGCAGCGTCTATCAGGCGCTGATCAAGCGTAGCAAGCGAGGGTTGGCTCGCAAGCATCAGATGGAGCAGCTGGGGCAGACCTTCCGGAAGAAGAAGGAGAACACCTACTCGGATATGGGCGGCATCTTTGATGCTGTGGTGGATCGCTACGTGGAGGATCTCCGGGAGAAGGCCACCTATCTGGACACCGACGTCTGCACTGCCATGGTGCGGGAATGCTGTCAGGAGCTGGATGTGGATTCCTCGGATCTGGTGACCGATCCGGTGGCACAGACCAAGTTCCAGAACGCCTTCTGCAACAAGATGGCCGAGCTGATCGTCAAGTCCCGGCCCATGGTTCGCTATCACCAGAACAACACCGAGATGTATTTCCGCAATGAGATTGACGTCACCGCGTCCTATCTCTATCTGGCCATCTCCCCCAAGACGGCGGAGCAGTTGGCAAAGTACTTCCCCACCACCAGCAAGGAGCCGCTGGAGGGCTTTATCCGGGCCAATCACCTGAACAACGCCCCTGTTGTGGACCCTCAGTTCGATAAGCGGGAGATGGTTGTGTTCCAGGCGGTTCACTGCCTGCAGCCCACCCAGATCGTCAAGTTTAACGAGAACTCCGACCATGCCTACTATCAAGCCTACTGTGAGCGGCTGCGGGAGGCGCTGAAGGGGAGACGCCTCTCCAATACCGGACACCTGGACAAGAGCTGGCATCGCCGTGGGGCTATGCCCTATATCAGCCGGAACCTGGAGATCAAGTGGCGGAAGCAGATGATGAAAGCCTTCCTCTACGAGATGCTGTCGAGAGAGATCTGCTTCTCCGAGGACGGCGAAGGTACCCGCTGCTTCCTCTTTAAGCGGGACGGACGCACGGAATTTATCCACTGGCCGGACAACGAACTGGTTCTGCGGAGCTATATCTCCCGGGTGATGGAGTTCCTGGCCGAGGATGAGAGATACCTGGAGGAATTGGCGAACAAGATGGATGAAGCCGCCCGGTATCAGGTCAAGCTCCTGGCCAACTACACCGGCAGCGCTTCCACCTACAAGGCGGGCATGACCAGGAATGGGGTGCTGCGGTTGATGCGCACCCACCTGGTGGCGGCCCTCCGGGCGCCCAGCGACGGGCCGGTCAGCGGTATGTTCGCGGTGAATCCCGCCAAACGCAAAGGGGACGAATCCCGCCAGGAGCGGATTCAGAACAACATCCGCCTGCTCCAGAAGGAGATCTCCGGTGATGTGGATGAGGGCACCGTCAAGCTGCCCGATCCGAAAGAGACGATGGGCGGCGTGCTGGAGGTGGCATGGCTGGTGCACCAGAGCGAGGAGAATCTGGGCGAGGACCGGGACTACGGCGAAGAATTGCTGGCCTGCGCAGCAGACGTGATCGACACCATCTGCCAGGGAATGTACGGCAGCGACCAGATTATCAACGCCAACAGCACGAACTATCAGCAGTATGTCCGGCTCTATAACTCAATGATCCAGAAGTTCGTCCGGGACTATGTGATCGACTGCCTGCGCAAGGGCACCCTGTTGGAGAAGTATGACGAGGACGAGCTGGCTGATCGGACGGACAGCCGGGACGACTACGATGCGGAGGACGTGGATCTGGGCCCCGCAGCCGACCATGTGCAGCTGCTTCCGGCGCAGGAGGGCTCCTATCCCGACCTGAATATTCCTCAGAGAATCCAGAACAGCGCCGCATTTACCTGGATCAGCAAGAACTGGACCCTGAAGAAGTTCCAGTGATTGGAAAGATCAATTTAATTTCGGCAATTCAAACGATTGCAGCGGAGGGAAATTTCTATGCGTACCATTATTATCAATGCCATCGGCGAGAGTATGCAGCGCAGCCGGCTGTTCTTCCTTCCATTCCGGGAGGATGAACTGGTCTGGCTGGACTGCGAGATCACTCAGCCGGAGCTGTGCGCCCAGGAGATTTCCCAGCTGCTGGAACGGCAGAACACCCGTCAGGACTACCATCTGGTGGTCCTGACGGATCTGTCCGTTTTTGGACAGACAGAATTCGAGCATATCCGCAAAGGCTGTCAGCAGCTGATGCGGGCTTATTGGAATGAGCGTCTGCTCCGCCCCATGGTGCGGCAGCACCTGGATCTGCCCTGCGGCGTGACGGAGATCTTCCTCTATTCCGGGGCCAAGCAAAACCACGGCGGAGTTGCAGAGGATAAGGTGCTGAGCAAGCTCCTGTCGCTGGAGAGCCGGAGCAAGACCCGGGGGCCGCTGACAATGGGGTTCTTCCGCCGGGGGCAGGAGCTGAGCCTGGATCTTTCCGCCCTTTTTGATCAGTGCCTGGAGGACTTCTGGCAGAAGCCCGGGGAACAGGAGATGGACGGCCATTCCAATCAGCCCGAAAATGAATTCCAAGTGCTTCTCCACGGCGGAGAAAAGCGCCTGGAGGAGATTCACCGCCAGCAGCAGGAGCAGGCGGAGAAGAGCTGGCTCAAGGAGCTGGAGCAGCGGATCAAGCTGCGGCTGGAGGAGCTTCAATCCTTCCGCTTTGAACAGGGCGGGGACCGGGGGGAAGCCCAGCTCCACATTGATGAACAGCTGTTTCCCATCAATGACGAGCACCCGGAATTGGTATATGCGGATTTGCAGCTGAATCTGAGCCACTATATTGAAACCCTCAGCCGATGGAGCGGGGTGGGGGAGATGCCGCACATGGAGCTGACACCCCACACCGCCCGGGAATTCCGGGACATTCTCAACCGGGCAGAGTGCCGGCTGACGCTGGCCCAGCGGAACAAGCCGCCCCAGGCCTATTATAAGCTGGAGGCGGGGGAGGCCGGCCCGGACAGCAGTGAGGTGGAGGCAAATATCCGCAAGGGGTTGCAGGAGCACATCCAGGACCTCTACGGGGTGGCGGACGCCCTGGCGGATGAGCCGGAGCCGATGGAACAGCTGGACAAGGGGTGGTTCCTGATCGGGCGGGAGATCCGCCGCTTCCGGGAACTGTTTGACCAGCTGAAAAAGCAGTACGATGAGGAGGCCGTCCGCAAAAACCAGTCGGCCATTCTGGATCTGTGCGCCAATGAGTTTCATGCCTGGCGCAATGCCCATGGGGGCAGCCCCGGTGTCAGCGAGCCGGAGGCCACAGAGCCTGTCCGTCCCCGGATGGAGCTGAAGGAGCTGCGGGAACGGCTGGACCAGCAGCAGGAGGCCTATTTCCGGGCAAATGTATCCCAGCTGGAGGGCTATGATGATGTGCGGCAGCAGGGACTGGAAATCCAAACCCGGTTCGAAAGCCTGGCCCACTTCTGGTCGCCTAAAACCCGAGGACATGATTTGTCCCGCTTCCGCCAGTTCAGCCTGGTTATGGCAGTGATCTTCCTGGTCATTATGATCCTGCCCTATGTGCTCATCGAGTGGAGCCAGGTGGACGTGGGAATCCCCAAGTACCTCTGGTTCCTGGTCAGCCTGGGGGGCTTCGCTGTGGCCTATGGCGCGGGGGTGGTGTACTGGCTGCACCAGCTTTGGAAGCAACTGCGGGAGTGCACACTGGAGCTTTATCACTTGATGCAGATCAGCAGTGAGCGGCGCAGGGAGTCCATCCGGATGGCGATTCAGATTTACGGAGTGATCCTTCCGGAGTGCTTCCGGGACAGCGAGCGCCTGCGGGAGCTGGAGAAGCTGGACCGGAAAAATAAGGAAAAGGAAACCAATTACAGTTGGCATGACCGCTTTCTGGCGGACGCCATTTATGAGCTGCGGGAGCTGCGCAGCGCACTGCGGCTGGAGTGGGCAGAGGTCTACCTGGAACCCAATGACCAGATGAAGCCGCTGGACTATGATCTGCCCCCTTGGGAGGGGAAAAACCGGGAAGCGTATTTGTTCTTTCGGGACTGATGGGAAGGAGGGACTGGAATGTCACTGATTAAAGTGCTTATTATCCTGGCGGTACTGCTGATTCTGGCGCTGCCATTTTTGCCGGTGCGGACCCCCTTCTCCCTTTGCTTTTATAATTTCCCTCCGGAAAAACGGCCGAAAAACCTGATCCTTCTCGGCGGCTCCGTCCTGCTGTCCCTGGCTGTGGTGATTTTCCTGCCCCTGCTGCTGAAGCTGGCCGACTGGCTGATGGGACTGAAATATGTGAAGCTGGTGATGAGTAAATTTCCCAGCTATGTGGGCTATGATGCCGCCCTGATCCGGGCCATCATTGCCAATGTCCTGTTCTGCCTGGCGGTGCTCATCGTATTCGCCATTTTGACGGGCTTCTCCGGCTTGCGGGCCGCTGTGAAGGGCAGCCAGCAGGAGAAAGCGGAGGAGCGCAAAAAGAAGCGGGAGCAACGGAAAAAGGAAAGGGCGGAAAAGAAGCGCAGGAAGAAGGAGAAAACAGAGGACAAACCGGAGGAAAAAAAGGACAAGGGAAAAACCGGGCCATCGGAGGAATCCCCTGTCACCCTGCCAGAGGTGCTGAAGCCTGAGCCGGAGCAGCCGGATGAAAGCGCCCGGATCTGCATCACGGGCAAGACGGCCCGGGAAACCAGGCAGCCCAAGGGGAAGCAGCGGAGCGCCGCCCGCCAGGATGGCGGGAATCCCCAGGACGGGGAGGACAGGAGTGAACGAGGGGCGTCCCTTTCCGAACTGGCCAAGGGACTGCTGGGCCTGTTCTATGAACAGGACGGCAAGGAATGGGTGGCCCGTCCCCAGAGCTATAAGGTGGCCAAGCACCTGCGCAACTTCCTGGTGATCATCGGGGCAGTCTATCTCCTCATGTTCACCCTGCTGATGGTGCCCGCCCTGTTTTCCGTGAACTCCCTGCCTGGCTGGTTCTACCGGGTTATGCAGCGGTTCGCGGCGGATTTCTACCTGTACCCCGCGGTGTCCATGGTCATTCTGCTGGAGATCTTCTGGTTCCTCAACGGCAAGGAGAAAAAGCCGGAGGAGCAGGAGAAGGCTTCGGAGACCTGGAGCCGCCAGCAGGGCCGCATTGTGGATTTGGACGCGGTGGAGGAAAAGCTGATCCAGATCCACGGCCAGAACAGGGAGGTGCGCGTCTTTTACAGCGATGATGTGGAGAATCCCCGGGCCGGCCGGAGCGAGCTGGAAGTGGAGAGCGATCCGCTGCTGAAAAACATCTCCGAATTCATTAAATCCCAGGGCTATGTGCGGGATGACAATTACCTGGCCGGCATTCAGGCTCTGCAAAGGGGCCGGGATACCCTGTTTGCCGCGCCCCTGTATTCCTCCGTCGGCGTCTATCTGTACGCATATCTGAATGTACGGATTGCCATGGGGGAGCGGATCGTGGTGATCTGCCAGCGGGAGGAAGAGATTGACGCCATCATTGAAAACCTGAATCAGGGCTTCCGGCGGGTGATCCAGACCCACAAGCCCCTGTGGTCCATTGTGAAGCGGGATCAACTGAAGCAGGATGCGCTGGTGGATTTGCTGGTGCTGACCCCCAAGGACTTCTGCGATGAGCAGCTCTATCTGGACGGCCGGCGCTTTTTCCCCAGGGTGACTATGGCGCTGCTGCCCGATGCTGACCGGGTGATCCGGGCCAACAACTATTACTGCCTGCTGATCTCCGAGCAGCTGCGTCAGGCAGCAGGACGACGGGTGCAGTATCTGTTCCTGGCTACCCGGAACACACTGAATCTGGACAACAGCCTGTATCAGTATTTCAACCTGGAGGAGCCGATCTTCCGGGTACAGGATTACTATTCCTATGGCAGTGTGCGGCTCTACGTCTGGAAAACCGGCAACGACGGTACGGTGCTGCTGGATAACGGCGCCCAGAATGTGCTGTTGGAGGTCTCCATCTCCAATGTGGCCTCCATGATGGGCGTACCTCATATCAATGTGGTCTCCGACGGTGCCATTTTCCCCAATCAGGTCAGCGCCCAATGGCTGGATGTTTACGACGCCCAGGAGCGGCCCATCGGCTTTGTCATTGTTTCGGATGACGGCTATAATCTGCCTGGGGTGATCTTTGCATACTCCCGCTATATCGGCAAAAAGGCCTCTGTGCTCCATGTGATCAGCCGGCCCTACCTGCTGCGGGACTACTTCTTTGAGCAGGCTCCACGGTACTTCTACGAGCAGCCCCTGATGGAGCAGAGCGTGGCGGAGCATGCGGAGATGCGCAAAAGCGAGATGGTACTCCTCCTCTGCCGGCTTATGCGGGGGATGGAGTTGGAGCAGTTCGCCGCTGCCATGGAGCGGATGACCGGGGAGACCCTGGAATCTGATACCCGGACAGGGGAGCCGATTTACAGCAGTGTGCGGCGGCTGGTGGAGCGCTGCACCGCCGAGGCCCTGGGCCATGAGCCTGGCGTGGTTCGGTTTTCCCTCACCAACCGGACCAATGAGCGGTTCCGGCCGGTGCGGATTCTGACGGTGAGGGATGAGGCGGCACTGGACGCCCTGCTGGCCAGCACGGAGCTGGTGCAGGTGCGCTTTACCGGCCAGCGTAAGACCGTGTATCTGGATTTGTTCCGAAGGATGCTGGGCCAGCGCTATATGGTGGGCCAGAATCTGGTCTATGACCACCGGAACTACGAAATCAAATACATCGACTACCAGCGGGGGATCATTGAGGTGGACGATGCCAACGCGGTTCATGGCATCCCCCAGGATTACATCCAAATCAGAAGCTATACCATGCCGGAGGGCAACCCCCTGCGCACTCTGTGCCAGGAGTGCCTGAAGGACGAGGGGGCGGAGCTGCCTGCGGGGGTGGAGACAACCTGCCTGCACTATCACAGCACGGAGCAGCTTCTCCAGTCCATGACCATGGTGCGGGTCTCCTCCGGGTATGATCTCCAGTCTGATACCGAAGGGTATTATATGATGCGTTCCGACCTGGAGGCCCTGGATCTGACGGGCAGCGCGGTGACCGAGCGCAAGCTGAACGGGGCCATGCGGGCCAAGCTCCACAGACAGGTGGGGCAGGGCATCTACCTGGCCCTGGACGGCGATTTCCGCCGCAGCGACCGCATGACCATGACCCTGGCGGTGCTGCTGCAAGAGATGATGAAAACCATCTTCCCCAATCAGTATTTCTGCATTTCGGTCTGCCCCATCCTGGAAAATCCCAAGGATATCTACGCAGGTGAGGACCGCCTGTGCCGGCAGATTGCGGGGATGTATCCCCGGCTGGAAAACTGGGGCGGAACCAGAGAACACAGCATCGAGCTTCTCATCCTGGACGACTGCCAGGGGGGCACCGGCGTGCTGGACTTGCTCTACGACCAGGAGGGCAACTTCCTGAGCAATATTTTGGGTATGCTCTGCGATTATCTGGACTGGCAGCGCACCCATGAGAAGGGGACCTATTTCTACTTTGGCGCCGAGACAGAGCCGGAGATCTATGATCTGGTGAACCTGCGCCAGGTGCTTCAGCCCTTCATGCGCCGGTATGTCCGGGAGCATGACCTGTTCACCGAGTTGGCGGGCCAGAATTGCTGTGCCTTCTGTGGGGATTCTCTGCGGGGAAGAGAGTCCTACCTTTGGCAGAGCAGGCTGAATATCTGTGCCAACTGCGTGGGGGAGTATCGCCCCGATGAGGCCCAGTGCGGCCAGATCCTGGACTACATTCTGGACTTGCTGACGCGGCGGTTCAACGTGGACCTGCCCGGAGACATCAAGGTGGAGCAGCTTCCGGCGGCGGACTTCCAGGACAAGTCCGTGTCTGAGCTGGATTTGGGCGCCCATACCATTCGGCTGGCGCAGGACCTGCCTCTGACGGAGGTCCACACCGCCCTCCTCCGGAATGTGGTGCGCCTGTGGCAGCTGGAACAGCTATCCATCAACGGGGACCCGGAGCTGGAGGGGCAGGTGCAGTATGTTACCCTGCAATATCTGGAGGAGCTGAAACAGTATCAGCGTCGCCGCCGTCTATACCGCCGACTGATGATTGACAAGTCCACCGAAGGCGAGGGATTCCGCAGCCTGAAACGGGAGATGCAGATCCTTTCCTTGGACAACAGCTTTGCCTACATGCTGGGCAAGCTGAAAAGGTCCTCAGGACAGCCGGTACGGAAAAAGAACAAGGGCATTTCCACCCGTCAGGCGGATCCCGCCCAGATCTCCTATTACTATTACAGCCAAATGAGCAGCGAGGAGCAGGAGGTCTATGACCGGCTTCTCCAGGGACGGCTGCGCATGGAGGAGACCATCTCCTTGAAGGGATTGTCTCAGCCTGTGCGGGTGGATCAGTTGAATTGGTTTATCACCAGTATCTCCAACGACCATCCGGAGATTTTTTGGGACAACTGCCGGTATCAGTTCCAATATGTGGGCGATGTGGTAAAGTCGGTGAGCATGATCTACACCATGTCCCCCCAGGAGCGGGACCGGCGTCAGGTGGAGATTGACCAGACTTATCCCGCCCTGCTTGAGGGAATCACAGAGGAGACCGACGATTTCGCGGCGGCCCTGCTGATCTATGAGCGGATCATTGACCTGATGGACTATGACACCATTGCCCTGGAGAGACAGCGGCGGCTGAAGGAGCTGGATCAAAACCTGCCCGACGACCTCCGGTCCATTTACGGCGGACTGGTGCAGCGCCGGGGAGTGTGCGCGGGGTACGCCCGCTGCTATCAGTTCCTGATGCAGAAGCTGGGGTTCACCTGCATTTATGTCAACGGCAAGGTCACCGATGGGGAGTATCACGCCTGGAATATCCTGCAAATGGAGGGTGAGTACTATCATATTGACGTCACTTGGGGGGATAACTCCAAAACCAACCAGCCGGTGCGGGATCTGCTGCGCTCTTACAGCTATCTGGGCCTGACGGACGGGGACATCCGCCGGACCCGGGATATTGAACCGTCCCCGAAGCCGCCGGTGTGTACGGCCACCGCCTGCAACTACTTTGTACGCAATGGGCTGTTCTTTGCCGACTTTGATTTTAAGCGGATCAAGGAGAGCGTGGTAGAGTTCCTGAAGCAGCATGACCGGGTGCAGAGTGTCCAGCTGCGGTTTGCCAACGCCAGGGTCATGGATATGGCCTTGAACCATATGCTGAACAATGGTGGCTTCAAGGAATGCCTGGATGGGGCCGGGATGGGCATGACCCGAATCTATGCCAGAAAGGACGACACGTTCTGCGTACTCACTCTGTGGGACGAGGCCTGGGGTTCGTAACCGCAGATTCCAATCAGAATCAATAAAGAAAAAAAGAGACAGGCTGACCAAGGGATTTCGCCCAGCCTGTCTCCTTTTTTTCTTTTTTGGAAAGGATATTGATCTTATTTTTGATATTCGAACGTATAGTATTCATCCGCATTGATGATAAGGGTGCTGCCATGGACCGTCTCTCTGGGAATTTTTACTCCGTAGTTTCTGTGGACATGTCCGTGGATGAAATACTTCGGCTCGTACTTGTCGATCAGCTTGCCGAAGCATTGAAAGCCCCGGTGGCACAGATTGTCCAGGTCGTTAATGTGATAAGCCGGCGCATGGGTCAGCAGGATGTCAAAGCCGCCGTGCTTCCAGATTTGAAACTGGAGCTTTCGAATTCGGTTTGCCATCTGCCACTCTGTGTACATGTGCTTGCCCGCCCGGTAGCGGTAGGAGCCGCCCAGCCCCAGAATGCGGATCCCCTGGTAGACGTAGAGCTGATCCTCCACGCAGATGCAGCCCTCAGGAGGCTGTTCAATCAGCCTGTCATCGTGGTTTCCATGGACATAGAGAACGGGGCAGTGGGCCATGGTAATCAAGAACTCCAGATACTCCCTTCGAAGGTCCCCGCAGGACAGGATCAGATCGAATTCATCCAGTTTTCCCGGCGTGTAGTAATCGTAGTAGTACTTTGCCTCCTCATCGGCAATGGCCAAGATCTTCATAGAAATCATCTCCGTTCTATCCAACAGGGGCATTGTCTGCTCCTGCCCTTCTATGGCCCTGTCAACTCCCTTTCGGCTCGGTGGAGCGCTCCACGCCCACAATTTTGACCGTGGCCTTTCCCGCATCGTTTAACTGTTCATAGGCCGGAATGGAGCCTACCACATTTTCCACCAGCCAGTCCATATTGATGATCTGCTCCGGACTGAGGAAGTGGCCCTCTCCGTCAATGGTCCACCCCTCCTGGGTGTATAGAGGACCGTGAAAGGGATTGCAGATCCCGCTGCAAATGGTCCGCTGCAGCAGATCAGACAGCTTTCGTGTGCTCTCCGGCAGCTTGGAGGAGCAAATCAGCTCTACCACGCCGGAGGACATGCCCCAGTAGTAGTTCAGGGCCTTGCTGCTCTCCTCATATTCGGTCTGGAAGGAGTGGTTCAGGATGCTGCGGATAATGGTCTCGTAGTACACGCCCCACTGCCAGACCGGCATGGCCAGAATCATCTTCTCTTCCGGGGTGACCCGATACAGCCCAAAGCTGCTGCGGGAGCCGTTTTTAAGCTTGCCCATGTCCTGGGAGGAGATCAGGGTGACGCCCTGATCGGTCAGCCGTTTGACTGCGGCGTCAATTCCATCCACAGAGGACCACTCCAGATAGACCTTCGCCTGGGGGCGCACCATCTGAGCGCCCAGGGCAAAGGCGTTGATGCCCGCAATCTGGCCGAAGATGGGATAATCGCAGATATACCCCAGCCGGTCGTTCTCCGCCAGGGTGCCCGCAATGGCGCCGATGATGAATTTCACCTCATACATCCGTGGATAATAGGTGCGGATATAGCGGTGAGACTTGTTCAGAGAGCAGTTGAGGATGGTGACCTCCGGGTGCTCCACTGCCACCCGCAGGCTGGCAGGCAGCAGCAGCGGGGAGGTGGTGAAGATGGTGGTATTGCCGTCGGCAATGGCCTGGTCGATGACCGCCAGCGGATCCCCGTCCATGGCGTTTTCATAGGCGGTGGTGAGAATCTGGTTTTTAAACACCCACTGCACATGCTGGCGGCCCATCTCATGGCCCAGGGTCCAGCCGGACAGGGAGGGGGTCTTATCGTAGATAAAGGCTACCTTGCTCTCCTTTGGCTGGCCGCCGGAGAGGACCTTGGACAACAGGCCCTTTTTTCTCTCCTCGCCCGGCGTCAGCTTCAGGTCAATGGGGGTCTCCTCCTGCTGAAGGGTAATCTCCTCCCACACCTTTGCGATGGACTGCTTCATCTCCGCCGGGGATTTTGCGCGGAGGTCCTGATAGCCGTAGACCTTCATATAGGCCAGCATGGCGTCTCCCACCGTGGTGGGGAGCTTGCTGCCGCCCTTGGCCTCATAGGCCTGTCTGAAATAATAGAAGGCGGTCACAAAGCGGCGGCGCTCCTCCTCCGACCAGATCTCGTCCGGCGCCTTGCCCATCAGGCGCTGAAGCTCGGCATAGCTGCCAGGCTTGGTAAACTCGATGAGGTTGATTTGGCTGCACTTGTAGAAGTTGACATATTCGTAGTAAAGCTCCACCTTTTTGTCGCCAGTGCGCTCGGGCATAATCCGGGTCACGTTGGCGGCAATGGAGATCGCGCCGAAGAATTTCAGCACGCTTACCCGCTTGTGTCCCTCTTCCACATAGAAGCGGTTCATATATTCATAGGCTTTGATGGGGTCCCGGATGCCCTCCTGCAAGTGGGCCAGACAGAGGGTGCGCCACTTGGCGGCAAACTCGGAGTCCTCCTCCAGCAGCGGCATATAGTTTCGGGCAAAGGTTTTGGTCCGGCCAGGTGTTTTGGTGCCCACGATAAGCTCGGCGGGAACTTGTACCAAGCCCAGGGATTCCCCTGAGGTGCTGCGCTCCAGGGGGATAAGCTCATCTAAAACGGGAAGATAAGGATTTTCTCCCCTTGAAACACAAGCGCGGTATTCCTTTTGCGCCAGTTTTTGCGCGTCCTTATAGTACTGTTCAGCCATCATTTCCGCTCCTTTTCTTGGAATTCATGGGGTGTGTTCCCAACCCGGCGGCCCGTCCTTTCCTTCCGTATTATAGCGTATTTGCGCTGTCAGATTCGAGAATGCGAAGGCCCCAAGGCTCCAGGGAGAAGGGCTGGTCCTGGGCCAGTTCCTCTTCCTCCAAAAGAGAGAGGGCGGCGGGGTGGGAACAAGAGATGGTTTGACGGTCATTGGAGTAATTCAGGTAATAATTGATTCGGTGTCCCGCCTGATTGATACCGGATTTCACGATGACGGGGAAGGAAACCTGAGGCACTGTAATGTGCAGCTGGGGCAGCAGCCCCCGCAAAAGGGCGTCCAGGCCGGCGCTGTCAAAGCAGGCCCCCAGATAGATGGCCTGGCCCTTCCCATAGCGGTTTCGGGTGATGGCGGGAATCCCGCCCCAGACCGGGTGCCAGTAGCTGCAAAGGGTGTCCGCACTGGTTGGCTCCAGGATCTCCATCCAGTCGGTGACCTGGATCCCCTCAGGAAGAGGAAGGACGGTACCGGAAAGGGTCACGTTCTTCGGCTTCGTGCAGCCGTCATACCGAAGGCCCAAACATTCAGTCAGAATGTGGGGCTGGGTGTCGTGATAGATTTTCAAATGCTCATCGGAATAGCCCGTCCGGAAGGTGGCAATCAGCTGGCCGCCCCCCTGGACATACCGGGCCACTGCCCGCAACAGCTCCTCCGGCGCGGAATAGAGACAGGGGAGCACCAGCAGGTCATATTGGGAGAAATCCCGGGCCTGGTCGGAGACAATGTCATACTCCACGTTGAGGCGGTAGAAGCTGTCACAGATCCAGCGAAGGTAATCATTGTAATTTTTATCCGGCGTCTCTCCCTGCTGGCAGGTGGGGAACCACTGAAAGCCGGTGAGGGAGCGGTTGCTCACCATAATCGCCACCCGGTTTTGCTTCTTCAGGTGCAGAAGATGGGGAGAAAGGCGCTGAAAGTCCCGCCCGATGGTGGCAGCCTCCCGGTAGGTGGCCCCGGGGGTCAGATCGTGGCTGAGAACCCCTTTCCAATAGCTCTCAATGGCGTTGTGGATGCTGTGCCAGTGCCAGTACTCCACACAGTCCGCGCCGTTGGCCAAATGGCTGAAAGCCTGGAGCCGCAGCTGGCCGGGGTAAGGAAGCCAGCCGAAATTGCCCTGGGCCTGGGTTTCCAGAACCAAGTAGTTGTCCCCCTTCAGGCCCCGGGTGATGGCCCCGCCGAAGGTGATCTCCGCGCCGGTCAAATCATCCTCACTCTTGTGATAGATGTCACAGCCCGCCACAGTCAGCGACTTGGCCACCTCAAACTGGTCCACATCGGGCTGCAGGCCGAAGGAGTAGCTGCGCCATTCATAATCAAAATTGTGGGTGATGAATTGATCCGGCCGCCGGTATTCCTCTACAATGTCCCGCTGCCATTGGATAAATTTGGTGACCAGATGCCGCTGGAAGGCCTGATATTCTGCGCCGAAGCTGGCGTTGATGGTGCCGCGCACATCGGGCAAATCCTCCCAGGAACCAAGGCTGTTGGACCAGTAGGCAAAGCCCATTTCCTCGTTCAGTGCGTCCAGGGAGGGGAAGCGCTCCATCAGCCAGTCCTTAAACAGGGCCTGGGCACGGGGAGAACAGGTATCGTAGGGCTTGGTCTCATTGTCCAGCTGGAAGCCGATGACGCAGTCGTATTCCCGGACGGTTTCCATCAGCCTGCGGATGATCCGCTCTGCGTGGAACAGATACCCGGGATGGGTCAGGTCAAAGATCTGACGGGCACCGTAGCGGCAGGGGCCGTTGTGGGTGTCCGAGAGCACGTCAGGGTACTTTCGGGCCAGCCAGGGGGGGATGGCGTAGGTGGGGGTTCCCACGATGACAGAGATCCCGTGGGCCTGGGCAGCACTGAGTACACGCCTCAGCTTGGAGAAATCAAAGACTCCATCCTGAGGCTCCCAAGTGCTCCAGGTGGATTCGGCAATGCGGATCAGATTGAACCCGGCTTCCTGCAGGAGAACCATGTCCTTTTCCAGCCGGTCCTCCGGCATATATTCATCATAATAGGCTGCGCCATATAACAGTCGATTGATCATAAAATAACCTCCAGTGACAGAAGATAAAAAGGGGGATTCCACACCAGTCTTGACAGGGGATAGAGTTTATTGATAGAATACCTTATAAGAAAGAGCGGTGCGCTGTGATGGAGCGCTGTCAGGCCTGGATAGAAAGGCAACAGATGAGGGAACCGATTTGGATACGGAAAACGAAAAAAAAGTATATACCATTGAGGATATTGCCCGGGAGTTGGGGGTGAGCAAAACCACAGTTTCCAGGGCAATCTCCGGAAAAGGACGGCTCAGTGCGGAAACCAGGGCCAAGGTGCTGGATTTTATTACAAAACACAATTACCGGCCCAATGCCGTAGCAAGGAGTTTGGCCCAGAGCCGTACCTGGAACCTGGGGCTGATTTTGCCGGGGGACAGCAGTGCCGTTGATGGCTCTTTTTTTCAGAAATGCATCTTCGGCATTTGTCAAACCGCATCGGAACATGACTATGATGTCCTGATCACCATGGAGAATAGGGAGCGCATCGATCAGATGCGGCGGATCCTCGAAAATCACAAGGTGGATGGCGTGATCGCCACCAGAAGCGAGGTGAATTCTCCCATCATCTCCCTGCTGAAGGAGAAGAAGCTTCCCTTTGTCATTATCGGCACCACCTCCGACCCGGAGGTCCTCCATGTAGACAACAATAACCGGGAGGCCTGCCGGGATCTGACCGCCCTGCTGATCTCCAAGGGGATGCGTCATATGGCGCTGCTGGGCGGGGACGAGAACTACTGCGTCACCCATAGCCGTTTCCAGGGCTTTGCGGATGCGTGCCGGCAGTATGGCCTGCCCTGGGAGGACCAATTGACCTTTATGAACATCAACACCAGTGCCCGGGTTGCCCAGGCGCTGGAGAAGATTATGAGCCGGCAGGTGGACTGCATTATCTGCATGGACGATTTTATATGCAACCTGACGCGGATCCAGCTGCGGGAGGGAATGCTCCGGATTCCTCAGGATATTAAGCTGGCCAGCTTTTATGATAACAGCTTATTGGAACACACGGTTCCCTCCGTGACCAGCCTGCGGTTTGATGCCACAGAACTGGGAAAGACTGCCTGCCGGGAGTTGCTGAACCTGCTGGAGGGCAGGCCGGCGGAGAGCTGCATCCTTCCGGGATACCGGATTATCCTGCGGGATTCCACAGATTAATATGCTTTGACAGGACAAAGGCTTTTGACCTTTGTCCTGTTTGTCTCGTTGTCTCGTTGTCTCTGCGCGCCTAAGCTTGCTCCTGAAAAGAATAATACAACAAAAATGAAAAAAGCAAGATGTCAAAATCACAAAAAACGAACCGAATAATTGTATATTTTAGTAAGTTGACAACAAAAACAACAGCTGATATACTATGGGCTGTGGGCAACCGGTTGCGCAACCGGACGCCAAACCAATCGAACCATAAATTTCAAGGAGGAAGAAAAATGAAAAAGCTTATATCTTTGTTACTTGCAGTGACGATGCTTCTGTCATTGGCCGCCTGCGGAGGTTCCAACGGGACCCCTGATGAGAGCGGCAGTGCGGAATCCGGCACCCCGGCAACCGGCGCTCCTGCGGAGACCGGCTCCACCGGCGGCGATGCAGCCGGCTCTTCTGAAACTGTCACCCTGACCCTTTGGGGCGCAGAAGAGGATCAGACGTATCTGGCCGAGCGGGTGGAGGCTTTCAAGGCTGCCTATCCTGACTACACCTTTGATGTCCAGATCGGCGTGGAATCCGAGTCCACTGCCAAGGACACGATCCTGACCGACGTTACTGCTGCTGCCGATGTCTACGCCTTTGCCTCCGATCAGCTTCCCGACCTGATCAGCGCCGGCGCTCTGCTGGATCTAACCACCGTGGAAGAGGTCCTAGTGAACATGGCTGGCAAAAGCATTGATGACATTATCGCTGCCAACGCTTCCGCGTCTATTGACGCTGCCAGCAGCAACGGCACTCTGTATGCGTTCCCCTTCGCTCTGGACGGTTTCTTTATGTTCTATGATCCCGACTATATCTCCGCTGAACAGGCTGCGACTTGGGACGGTCTGCTGGAAGCCGCCGCTGCCGGCGGCAAGCAGGTGGGCATGACCCTGGCCTCCGGCTGGTATAACGCTGCTTTCTTCTATGGCGCAGGCTTCACCACTGGTTTGAACGAGGATGGCACCACCACCATCGACTGGAACGGCACTTCTTCTCAGGGCATCTCCGGTGTTGACGTGGTCAAGGCAATGCAGAATATTGCCGGCAACGCTGCCTTTATGGCCGTTGCAGATGGCGACCTGTCCAACCAGATCGCTTCCGGCAAGCTGTGCGCCGTTATTTCCGGAACATGGGATACTGGTACAGTTGAGGAAAACTTCGGCGATGACTATGTAGCCTGCAAGCTGCCCACGTTTGACGTCAACGGTACCGCTATCCAGACTGGCTCCGTGGCCAGCTTCAAATGCATCGGTGTTAATCCCCATGCGGAGAACACTGGCTGGGCTGTCCTGCTGGCAGAGTTCCTGACCAACGAGGAGTCTCAGATCGCCCGTTATGAGGCCCGTGAGATTGCTCCTTCCAACCTTGCTGCGGTTTCCTCTGATGCTGTGGCCGCAAATAAGGGCATTGCCGGCCTGTCCGAGCAGTCTGAGTTCGGCGTGGTGCAGACCGTCGGCGGTAAATTCTGGGATCCCACTGCCACCTTTGGCGAGAATATCGCTCAGGGCAAAATTGCCAGTGACGATGCCGCTATCCAGGCTGCTCTGGACCAGCTGGTAGAGGGCGTAACCGCTCCGATTGCCTGATCCTTGCTTCTGTCATTCCTTAACGGATATTTTATAACAACGAACAGGCCTATAAGAATTATAGGCCTGTATCGTTGAAAAAAGAGAGGAGGAGATCTGATGAGTAAAATTTCCGGTCTGGCAAAGAAAGTCAAGGATGGACTTGCCGCCTTCTTTGGCGCCATTGGCAGCTTCTTTGCCGAGTTCGGCACTGCAGTGGTCAGAGGCGATCTCTTTGTCAAGCTTACCCTGATTTGGTGGGGCGCCGGCTATGTCCGCCGCAAGCAGTTTATCAAGGCCATTATCATGACCCTGGTGGAGGCTGCGGTAATTCTGTTTACTGTGCTGTTCGCGTTCCAATATGTTCCAAAGTTTGGCACCCTGGGTACCGTCCAAATGGAGCAGGTGTTTAACGCCTCCACCATGAAGATGGAGACCAATAACTATGACCATTCCTTCCTGATCCTGCTGTTTTCCTTGTTCAGCTTTGTGATATGGTTTGCGGCCATTGTTGTGTGGCTGAAAAACGTAATCAATGTTTACCGCCTCCAGGTGGAGGCCGAGCTGGGACATCACATCAACAGCTTCCGTGAGGATCTGCGCACCTATGTGGGTGATAAGTTCCACATCACCCTGCTGACCCTGCCTGTGTTGGGCGTGGTCATTTTCACCGTAATTCCCATTTTGCTGCTGATTTTCGTGGCCTTCACCAACTATGACCAGCAGCACATGCCGCCCAACGCCCTGTTCCAGTGGGTGGGATTCCAAAACTTTGTCAATCTGTTCGGCGGCGGCGGCCTGACCATCACCTTTGGCTACGCCTTCGTGCGGGTTTTGGGATGGACCCTGGTCTGGGCATTCTTCGCCACCTTCACTACGTACCTTGGCGGTATTTTGCTCTCCCTGCTCCTCAACAGCAAGAAGACCCGGCTGCCCAAGATGTGGCGCTTGCTCTTCGTGATTACCATCGCGGTGCCCCAGTTTGTCTCCCTGCTGCTGGTGCGCAACTTCTTCTCCAACGGCGGTATCGTGAATACCTTCTGCTCTGCCATTGGACTGACTGGCTTCCTGCGGGACGTGGGCCTGATTTCCACCAGCTATATCCCCTTCCTGTCCGCCCCCGGCTGGGCACATGTGATGATTATCCTGATTAATATCTGGATTGGTGTGCCCTACCAGATGCTGATCTCCACTGGCGTGCTGATGAACCTGCCCTCTGATCAGCTGGAGAGCGCCCGTGTGGACGGTGCTTCCAAGTTCCAGACCTTCCGTTACATCACCATGCCCTACCTGCTGTTCGTCACCGCCCCCACGCTGGTGACCGACTTCGTCAAGAACATCAACAACTTCAACGTGATTTATCTGCTGACCCAGGATGTGTACGTCACCACCAACCAGGCCATGGCCAACTCCCAGGCCAAGGAAGTGGACCTGCTGGTCACCTGGCTGTTCACGCTGACCCAGGACTACTACAACTATAAAATGGCGGCGGTCATCGGCATTATGGTCTTTATCGTCTGCGCAGTCTTTACGTTGATCGCCTTCAACTTCATTATCGGAGGAGATAAGGAGGGTGTGTATCAATGAAAAAGAAGAGAAGCCGCAAGCATATTACCAGCATTGTGGGACACAATGTCATTATTGCTGTGCTTGCCATCATCTGGCTGATCCCCATTGTTTGGCTGCTGTGCACTTCGCTCAGCGCCTATGACGGCATGAACACCAGTACCTTCTTCCCCGCAACCTGGAGCTTTAAGCACTACATCCAGCTCTTCCAGACCGACTCGGTTAACCAATTCCCCATGTGGTTCCTGAACACCTTGAAGATCGCCGTTGCCACCTGCATCATTTCCACCTGCTTCGTGCTGATGGTGGCCTACGCCACGTCCTTTGGCAACTTCAAGTCCCGTAAGCCGCTGATGAATATCGCGGTGATCCTGAATCTGTTCCCCGGTGTGCTGAGCATGATCGCTGTGTACTTCATCTTAAAGACCTTTGGCCTGACCAACAGCCATATCGGCCTGACCATGGTGTACGCTGCGTCCTCCGGACTGGGCTATCTGATCTGCAAGGGCTTCTTTGATACCGTGCCTCGTGCACTGTGTGAGGCTGCCCGGCTGGATGGATGCAGCGAGGCCAGGATCTTTGCCCAGATCATCATTCCCACCAGCCGGCCCATCATTGTCTACACCGTGAT
Organism: uncultured Oscillospiraceae bacterium; assembly: GCA_964630475.1. Classification (GTDB taxonomy): domain Bacteria; phylum Bacillota; class Clostridia; order Oscillospirales; family Oscillospiraceae; genus JAJQBJ01. Next base: position 48,895 of record CAZVVH010000001.1, read on the forward strand.
CAGCAGCTTCTTGGTGCCTTGGATGGACTTTGTGTATGCCAAGATGATCCTGAACGCAGGAATCTCGTCTCAGTACACTGTGGCCGTGGGCCTGTATAAGATGCTGGAGAAGAGCCTGATTAACAACTATTTCACGCTGTTTTGCTGCGGCGGTGTGCTGGTTTCCGTTCCCATTTCCATTTTGTTCTTCATTATGCAGAAGTTCTATGTGGAAGGAATTACGGCCGGCGCAGTCAAGGGCTGACGCCTTATGCGATTTGGACGGAATGCTGGCCGTTCCGTCCAAATATCCCTTGGAAAGGAAGTATAACCCATGGATCAATTTGTTGTGAATATTATTCATCGCCCTGAAATGGTGCCGGAGTATGCGGAAAAAGTGACCGGTCAGGGCAAAACTGAAGATATCGGGCGCAAAGCGCTGTTGACGGAGAGCCTGGATATTTTTAAGATTCAGCAAGAATGTGCCCATAAGTATGGCTTGAAAACCACCATTCAGATGACCTATGCCAGCCTGTTTAACGACGAAGCAGTCCGGCTGGCCAAGGAGCATCATGTGACCTATGGCGATGAGATTTCGCTGAGTCTCCTGGGGCTGCCCTGCGAGCAATTCCGCAAAAAATACAAAACGAAGGACTTCTGCATCTGGATG
>CAZVVH010000001.1:49553-53749 GCA_964630475.1 uncultured Oscillospiraceae bacterium
AAAAGGCAATTGTCCGGGATGTGTTCGGGAAGTTCTATGAGAAATTTGGCTTCTATCCTGAATCCACCGGCTCCTATTATATGGACGCAGATTTGATCAACTTTATCAAGGAAGAGTATCCCTCCGTAAAGTGTGCCATTGCCACCTGCTGGGAGGAAGGCCCCAAGGCCTATCACACCTGCAACAACAGCTGGTACACCTTTATGGACGGCGGCCCTTGGGCGCCCTGGATCCCTTCCAAGCAGAACACCCACGCCCCCGCCGCCAATGAGGAGGAGGACAGCGGCATTGTGGCCATTCCCCACCTGTCCCGGGATCTGCTGGCCTGCTATGACGGAAACGGCTCCAACTTTGGAACCCATCCCCAGAATGTGTTGCGGGGCATGATTTACGACACCGATACCTGGGAGTATCCCTACCTCTACAACCTGATTGACCAGTACCGTTCTCTGGCCAAGTACAACAACGGCTATGCCTATAACATGATGTTTGTTGGCCCCGGCTGGATGAATAAAATGGGCCGCTGGGAAGCACCTTATGAGCTGCTGAGAAAGTCCTACGATGACGGCTGTGCCTATTACGGGCAGCTGAAAGCGGAGGGCAAGCTCATCGACATGACCATGAGCGAGTTTGCTGACTATTACCGGGAGAAGAAGCACTATACCGAGCCGGAGTGCGCTCTTTGGCGTGACATTCTCTATGGCAGCAAGAAGCAGCTGTTCTGGTATTGTGACCCCTATCTGCGGGCCTGCGTCAACATGGATCAGGGCGGCGCCATTGTGGACCTGCGTCCCTATGTGGCCAAACTGGAGTGGCCGGTGGGCATCGGGACTCCCCATATTCAGGATGCCAGCTACCCCTTCCTGATCCAGGAGAAATATCGGGCAGGCTACTTTACGCATTATGCCGGCGAGGGCACTGTCCGCAGCGCCAAGATCTGCCATGGCGGGGAGGAAGTGGATCTGTGCCTGTGCCGCACCAAGGCGCACTTCTCCCAGACGGGTAAGGATCGCATCCTAACCCTGGATCCGGTGGACATCGAGTTTTCCGATGTGACCTTGAAGCTGCAAACGGTGATCACCTTCACCGAAGGCAGCAGCAGGATCAAGATTGAGCGCCATATCCTGGAGATCAGCGATCCCCAGGCAGAGGTGACCATCAATGAGTATATGGTGGGCTGCTACGGAACCACCGAGTACACCGAGGATATGTCCAGCCTGACCCTTCAGGTGGAGGCCGGCGAAAACAGCGTTACCATCCCCTATGAGTACAAGTGCCGGGAGGCCTCCGCCGCCGGCGCGGACCGGGTTTGGTGCAAGCTTCCGCCCATTGAGACGCTGGTGTCCATGACCTGCCAGGGCCGGGACAAAACCGGCTACGTCAAGGAGGGCTACGCCTTCAGCCCCATGTTTACGCTGGGGTATCAGGGAAAACTGTGTGAGAAGGAGGTATTTACCACATGGCTCAATCTGGAAAAGGCAGACTAAACTATCGCTGCCCCTCCTGTTTCATGCGCGACTTGGACATTGATATGTTCTATGACAAGGATCGGAAGGAATACTATTGTATCCGGTGCCAGTATGTAGGCACCGAGGAGGATGTGCTGGCCAAGAACCAGATGGCTCGTTTCCGCTACGGTTTTATGATGCGGAGAATCACGGATTTCGAGGATTTTTCCCAGTGACTGATAGAACCGGCAATCGAGGAAATGAGGAATCACAGATGAGATCTTGGATCAAAGGTATGGATCTTTCTTCCCTGCTGGAGGTAGAGGAGTGCGGGGGCCATTTCAGTGACAAGGGCGTTCCCGGCGACGCCATGGAGATCCTGCGTGACTACGGAATGAACCTGATCCGGCTTCGGCTTTGGAACAACCCCTACGCCCCCGACGGAAAGCCCTATGGAGCGGGGACCAATGATCTGGCCAGAACCATGCTTCTCGCCCGGCGCGCTCAGAAGCTGGGTGTGGACTGGATGCTGGACTTCCATTACAGCGATTTCTGGGCAGACCCGGGCAAGCAGATCCTGCCAAAGGTCTGGCAGGGGATGAATGAGGAGGAACTGGAAACGGCGGTATATGACTATACGTTTTCGGTTATGACGGTCTTGAAGGAGTCCGGGCTGCTTCCGGGGATGGTTGCGGTTGGGAATGAGTTGTCCTGCGGGCTGCTTTGGCCCACCGGGAAATACCCCAACTTCAACAATATCGCTCGCTATGTCAGTGCCGCCATCCGGGCTGCCCGGCAGGTGGGGCCAACTATTCCGGTGGTGGTCCACTTGGACAACGGCGGGCGCAACGAGCTTTACCGCGAATGGTTTGACAGCTACTTTGCCGCAGGCGGCGAGGACTTTGAGTATATCGGTCTCAGCTATTACCCCTTCTGGCACGGCAAAATGGAAGGGCTGCGGGCAAATATGAATGACATCGCCCTGCGCTATCACAAGGATCTGCTGATTGTGGAGACAGCCGCAGGCTTTACGCTGGAGGATTATCAGCAGTATGAGCAGCTCCCGGCGGATCAGCGGAAGGGTATGGCCGCCACGGCGGAGCTGGCCAAGGACGTGGACTACCCCATGACACCGGAGGGACAGTGCAGCTTTATGCGGGACCTGACGGAGGTGATCCGGCAGGTGCCGGAGAACCGGGGAAAGGGTTTTGTTTATTGGGAGGCCGCATGGATTCCGGTTCCAGGCAGCCAGTGGGCCAACAGGGCCGCGCTGGCCTATACCGGAGAAAAGGGACCGGGCGGCAACGAATGGGCCAATCAGGCACTGTTCGACTATGAGGGAAGAACCCTTCCCGCCCTGGAAATCATCCGGGATCTTTGAGGAGAGAACACATGGAACAGGAAAACTCCACGGAACAGCGGCGGGGACGCCGGAGATTCCGCCTGTCGATGACCGGCACAAATCTGAAGATCTACGGCTGTATCACCATGCTGTTCTATACCATCAGCATGTCTGTCATCCAAAATGGCATGATCCATGTCAACCAATATGGCACCACTGAATTGGCACAGGCGCTGAAGGAGGATCCGAGCCTGATGGTGCTCTCGGGCTGGGCCTCTGTGTTCCAGTTGATCGGCGGACTGGCAATTCCGGTTTTCGCCTTTCTGCTGGTGGAGGGCTTTATCCACACCACCAGCTTCTGGCGCTATTTGCTGACCATGCTGGGGTTCGCAGTGCTCAGCGAAGTACCCTACGACCTGGCCATGAATGACACCCTCTGGACGCTGTCCAGCCAGAACGCGCTGTTTACCTATGCGGTCTGCCTGGTGATGCTCTACGGGCTGCGGATGTTCGTGGGCAAAAAGGGGGCCAGGTACCGGTTCGTTCAGGCGGCAATGGTGTTTGCTGCAATCCTGTGGTGCAGCTTCTTCCGGTGCAATTTTGGCCTGTGTACCATTTTACTGACCACGGTGTACTACATGCTCTATGACCAAAAGAGCCTGCGGGTGCTGATCGGCTGCGCCGTCAGTGCCATGTATATCACCGCACCCATCTCCGGATACGCCCTGTGGAATTACACGGGACAGCGGGGGCGGAACATCAATAAATACGTGTTTTACGCCCTGTATCCCCTGCATCTGCTGGTTCTGGGTATCCTTGCCCACTTTATGGCCGGCTGATTCGCGGCTGAGTCCGGAGCGTTTCATACTAAAACTTGTTAAAGAGGTTTCATACTGCTTCTTCATAAAACCGTTCAGTTTTATGAAGAAGGGAACCGCCACAATTTGAGCGTGCGCAGCACGCGGGATTCTTGATTAAGCTTTTTAATCAAGAATCAGTATAAAAAGGTAATCCCTGCAAGGTTTGCAGTTGACCCAGCGCTTGAGGGAGACCTCATTCTAAACACAATGGCAAAGCGCCACTCCACAACATGGAGCTTTGCACATAACTAAAGGAGGTAAAACTTTCCGCTTGTTCGCGGTGCGGCAGTGTGGAGACCTGTCGTAATGCGGCAATTCCTCTGCGGATTGCTGTGAGGTGTATTGGGGGAGCCTGGTGCATCAGAACAATCGCTATGTCTGAAGTGTTGATTAAGGGCCTGAAGAAAATCTACGACAACAAGGTTACCGCTGTCCACGATGTGAATCTGCACATCAAGGACAAAGAATTTATCGTGCTGGTCGGCCCCTCCGGCTGCGGCAAGTCCACCACCCTGCGCATGGTCGCCGGTCTGGAAGACATCTCCG
>CAZVVH010000002.1:0-16710 GCA_964630475.1 uncultured Oscillospiraceae bacterium
GGTACGCACGGTGGTGTGAGAGGTCGGGGCTACTCAGCCCCTCCTACTCGATTCCTCCAATGAAGGTCAGCCGTTATCCCCGCTGCCATTGGAGAAGATCCGCATGGGGTCGATTTCGCCGGCGGAGGCAGGCGGGAAGAACTCCTTGACGGGGAAATCCACCCGGGAAAATAGCTCACAGGGGTTCTCCTCAAAGTTCTTGCAGTCACATTCCTTATCTGGCATACAATAGTCATAAATTGGGATCAGGAGCTGTGAATCCCGCTCCAACCGAAGAATGGAGAACTGCCCCAGTGTCACATAGACCCGGCGGCACTTGGGATTTCCAAAGGTCAGATCCTCGCAGAACACCTGACGCACTGCGGAGGGAATATCCGTTACAACCGCTTCACAGGAATGCTGTTCGCAGCATTCGGACAGTCTGATGGACAGCACCACCGGGTTAACAGCCTCTAATACCGCATTGGGCAGGTCAGAGGACATCAAGGACTGGCCATCCAGGCAATCCAGGTCATTATCTGAGGAAAATACCTTGGCGCAGCCTTCGCTGCCAAACAGGATGGAGCGCTTGTCAAAGACGGCCATCCCGCAAATGGGCATGGATCTGGGGCCGCCCACAAAGGCGTCGGCACTGATCTTATAGTAATAGCGCATATCAATGGTGTAGAATCCCCGGTTGAAGCCTACAGGCTGAACATCCATGGCCACATACAGCAATTCCGCGCAGCCGGCCTTGATTGAGACCGCACGGTCAATAATCTCCGCTGATGTGACGGTAGGATATAGCCGCAGGTCCTCAATGCAGTCCTTGCTTTGGCAGGAATCATAAATCTTCTTGGTATGGACGCAGGCGGCATCTTTGATGCATGTATCCTCCTGCACAGGATTCGGGAAAGTCGTATCAGGCATATTACATACCTCCTATGATAAATTAGGCGTGCAAACCCTTCAGCACATTCTATGACTCTTTGTCGGATTTGTGACTGCGGCTGGGGAAACTTCTTGATGGAAGCGCTTGTCAGTGGAGGAAAGTTCATGTATAATAGGTATCATAGAACCACAAGATGTTGGAGGAATCTCTATGCCAAGAGGCTTTATTCAGGATCCTCTGCAGCTGAAGCTGCTGATCCTTTATATTTTAGACCATCTGATTGAGCCGGTGGATTTAGCTCAGCTGACCGATTTGGTGCTCTGCGATGACGGTGTGGATTATTTCCAGTTTTCCGAGGCCCTGGCCGACCTGGTGGACAGCCGGCATGTCACCCTGGAAAATGAGCGCTATACCATCACCCAGAAGGGCCGCAAAAACTGCCAGGTCTGTGAAAGCTCCATTCCCTACTCTGTCCGCGTGAAGTGTGACCGGAGTACCGGAAGCCTGAACGCCATTCTGCGGCGAAACAGCCAGGTCAAGGCCACCATCTTTCCCAGGGGCGGAGAGGAATACACCGTCCGTCTCAGCCTGTCTGACAACGAGGGGGCGGTGATCTCCATGGATCTGCTCAGCTACTCCGAAGAACAGTCCCAGCGACTGGCGGAGAATTTCAAGGCCCACGCCGAGGAGATCTACAACGCTATTTTGACCTCCCTTCTGGCGGATTATGGGACATCCGGAGGAAAATAAAGGAAAAGTACAGATCCGAACATTGTCTTGAGTTCATTTCTTCTCTTGAGCAAGCGTTCATCAGACATAATCATACCCCGCCCTATTTGGCTGATGCCGGACAGGGCGGGGTTTTGTGTTTCTTATTCCATTAACGTCTTTTCTGCGGCATCCAGAATCCGCTGGATATCCTCCTCCGTATGGGCCGCCGACAAGAACATGGCCTCAAACTGGGAGGGGGCCGCATAGACTCCGTTGGCCAGCAGGCCCCGATACCAGCGGGCATAAGCCACGGTATCACTTCCACGGGACTGACTGTAGCTGGTTACAGGCACGTCGGTGAAAAACACAGTCAGCAGCGAGCCGATTTGATTCACTTGGGCAGAGATGCCGTTTTTCCGGATCATATTCCGCAGGCCGCAGGCTAGCGTGTTGCCATCCCTTGCCAGCTTCTCATAGATCTCCGGATTCTGCTGGAGCAGTTTCAACTGGGTCAGGCCGGCAGCCATAGCCACAGGATTGCCAGACAGGGTCCCCGCCTGGTAGACCGGACCAACAGGGGCAACCAGCTCCATCAGGCTGCGCTTGCCGCCATAGGCGCCCACCGGCATGCCGCCACCGATGATCTTTCCGTACGTGACCAGATCGGCTTGGATGCCAAAATAGGCCTGGGCGCCGCCGGGGGCCAGACGGAAGCCTGTGATCACTTCGTCCAGAATCAGCAGGGCGCCGCTCTTGTCGCAGAGCTGGCGCAGCCCTTCCAGAAAGCCAGCCTGGGGCGGTACAACTCCCATATTTGCGGCCACCGGCTCCACAATCACCGCAGCCACCTGGCCAGGATTCGCGTCCAACAGGGCCTCCACCGAGGAAAGATCATTATACTGAGCGGTCAAGGTATTGCTGGCAATATCCACAGGCACACCGGCGGAATCGGGCGTACCAGAGGTCATGGCACCGGAACCGGCCTTGACCAGCATGGAATCGCTGTGGCCGTGATAGCAGCCCGCAAACTTAATCACCTTTGGGCGGCCAGTGGCACCCCGGGCCAGCCGCAGGGCGGACATAACCGCTTCGGTCCCGGAATTCACCATGCGCACCATTTCCATACCAGGCACCATGGCGCAAATCTGCTCCGCCATATCCACCTCAATGGCGGTGGGTGCGCCGAAGGACAATCCGTTCTTCATCACCTTCACCACGGCCTCCTCCACAGCGGGATGGCAGTGACCCAAAATCAATGGGCCCCAGGAACAGATCAAATCCACATACTCCTTGCCGTCCACATCGAAAATGTGGCTACCCTCTCCCCTGCTGATAAACCGTGGATAGGTCCCTACGGCACGGCAGGCACGGACAGGAGAGTTTACGCCGCCGGGCAGCACCTTTTGTGCCGCTTCAAACAGTTGTTCAGATCGCGTCATATCAGCCAATTTCCCCTTTGTTGATTGCCTGGGCCAACTCCTTGGCGTAGTAGGTAATCAGAATGTCCGCGCCGGCCCGGAACACCGAGACAGCGGCCTCACACATAATGCGGTGCTCATCAATCAGCCCGGCGGCGGCGGCGGCCTTAATCATGGCATATTCGCCACTGACAGAATAGGCGGCCATGGGCAGCGTAGTTGCATCGGAGCATTCCCGAATCACATCCAGATAGGATAAGGCGGGCTTGACCATCAGGATATCGGCTCCCTCTGCCTCGTCCAGTGCGCACTCCTTTAGGGCCTCCTTCCGGTTATGGGGGTCCATCTGATAGCCCTTGCGGTCCCCGAAGGCGGGAGCAGAGCCTGCGGCCTCCCGGAAGGGGCCGTAAAACCCAGAGGCGTACTTGGCGGAATAGGCCATGATGGGGACGGTTTCATAGCCGTTGGCATCCAAGCTCTCCCGGATGGCGGCCACCCGGCCATCCATCATGTCGGAAGGGGCCACCATATCCGCGCCGGCCTGAACGTGGGACAGGGCGGTTTTTGCCAGGACCTCCAGGGTTTTGTCATTGTCCACCTCATGGCCGTTCAGGATTCCGCAATGACCGTGATCCGTATACTCGCACATGCAGACATCCGTGATGATATAAAAATCAGGATACTCCCGCTTAATGGCCCGGATGGCCTGCTGCACCACTCCGTTGGGGTTCCAGGCCTCAGAGCCGCAGCAATCCTTGTGCTTCGGCAGGCCAAAGAGCATCACCTGGCCGACCCCAGCGGCCAGGCACTCAGAGATTCCCTCACAAACCCGGTCGGGAGAATACCTCCACTGGCTGTCCAAGGAGGGGATTTCCTCCTTGATATTGACACCCTCTTTGACAAAGAGTGGGTAAATCAGGCTGTCCGCGGACAGTCTTGTTTCCCGTACCATGCGGCGGACAGAATCGCAGGCACGGAGCCTCCTGGGACGCATTTTTAAATCCATATCAATCACGCTTTCTCAAGTATTAAAGCAACCAGGCTGTCCATGGTGGCCTCCAGGGCCACCTCCACAGAAATGCCGTATTCCGCCGCCTTTTGGGCGGTTTGACGGCCAATGCAGAACCCCACCACCTGGGACAGATCGGTGTGCTCCGGCAAACTGCGGACAAAGCCCGTTACCGTAGAGGCGCTGGTAAAGGTGACGGGAATTGGTTCCGTCAGCAGAGAGAGGACCTCTTCTCTATTACCGGAGGCCTGATATACTGTATCATAGCACGGAAGGTCCACAAATGAAATCCCCTTTTCCGCCAGCGTTTTTGGCAAAATGGCGTTTCCAATGGAGGAGCGGCACAGGAAAACCGGACCCTCTGCCTGCTCTGCCAGCGCCAGGGCAAGATGCTCTGTATCGTAGATTTCGGGGATCAGGTCGGCATTCAGGTGGTATTTGCGGAGCATCTCCGCTGTTTTGGGGCCAACCGCAGCAAATTTGAGATGTCCAACTGCCCGAAGATCCTTTCCCAACGCAAACAGGCGGTCAAAGAAGCAGCCTGGGCCGGCGGGACTGGTAAACACCAGCCAGCGGTAGCCAAACAGCTTCTCAATGGCATCGTCTAACTCCGGGTTGGGTTTTCTGGGTACCGTCTGAATGCAGGGATATTCCACCACAGAGGCGCCCAGCTCCCGCAGGCGGCGAGCCATGGTGCCCATGCGGTCCGCAGGGCGGGTGACAATGATCTGCCTGCCCTTTAAGGGGAGCCTGTCAAACCAGTCAAACCCATCGGAATACCGGCACACCTGTCCGAAGATAAGGACAGCAGGGCTTTGGATGTTTTCAGCATCCGCCCGACCGGGCAAGGCTGCAAGGGTGGCAACCACCTTCCGCTGCCGGAGGGTGGTGCCCCGCTCTACCACAGCAGCGGGCGTATCCGGATCCATTCCGGCGGCGAGCAGTCCACGACAGATTCCGGGCAGTGCGGTAACCCCCATCAAGAACACCAGGGTCCCCCCGGTATGAACCAGGGCGTCAAAGTCGATGTTCAGATCTGCCCCGGCTTTCACATGACCGGTGACAATGTGAAGGGAGGAACAGCAGCTCCGATGGGTCACCGGGATGCCCGCATAGGCGGGCACTGCCAGAGCGGAGGTGATGCCGGGAACCACTTCAAAGGGAATCTGATGCTCCGCCAGCAGCTCCAGTTCCTCTCCTCCCCGCCCAAACAGGAAGGGATCGCCGCCCTTCAGACGGACGACACAGAAGCCCTTTTGGGACTCCTCTAACAGGATTCGGTTGATCTCATCCTGGGGCACCGGATGATGTCCCGCATGCTTCCCCACATTGATGAGGCGGGCTGACTTTGGAATCCTGCGCAAAATCTCCGGGCTGACCAGACGGTCATAGACCACAACCTCCGCTTTGTTCAGGGCTTCCATCCCTCTGGCAGTTAACAGGCCGGGGTCCCCGGGACCTGCGCCCACTAAGATCACTTTTCCTGACATGGTATCCCCTCCCTCAGCCGCTGGGCCAATTCCGCGCCCAGGCATTCCGCATCCGCGGAAGATCCCTGAAGGCTTCCCCGGCGGATCACAGTTTCATCTGGGCTGACATACAAGCCGGTCAGGGTCAGCTGATCCCCTTCCCATTCCCCATAGGCGGCAACCGGAGAGGTACAGCCCCCATTTAACCGGCGGACAAAGGCCCGTTCAGCCAGTGCACAGGCCGCTGTTTTCTCGCAGTGAACGGTGCTCAGGCAGGACAGGTCCTCTCCCCGACGGGCTTGAACGGCCAGAATCCCCTGCCCAGCCGCAGGCAGGATTTCCGCCGGTGAAAACCAGCGGCTAATGCGGCCCTCCAGTCCCAATCGCTTCAATCCGGCCGCTGCCAGCACCAGGGCGGAATACTGGCCGGAGTCCAGCTTTGCCAGGCGGGTCTGAACATTGCCTCGGACGGCTTTGATGTCCATATGGGGGTAAAGGGTCTTTAATTGCAGCTGACGCCGCCGGGAGGCACAGCCAATGGGCCTGGATGGATCCAACTCCGTAACGCCGGCAGGCAATACGAGAACATCCCTGGGGTCCTCCCGGCAGGAAAAGGCGGCGATGGGCAGATCAGCCGGGGTCTCCATAGGCATATCCTTCAGGGAATGGACGGTAAAGTTCACCTCGCCAGCCCGCAAGGCTCGGTCCAGCTCCTTTACAAACAGGCCCTTTCCTCCGATCTGCTCCAGGGTTCTGTCCAGAATCAGGTCCCCAGTGGTTTTCATGGTAACCAGTTCCAGTTCCATTTCCGGACAGGCAGTCTGGATGCCCGCCATCACCAGCTGGCTTTGCAGGATCGCCAAACGGCTGTCCCGGCTTCCGATTCGAATTTTCATGGCAGCTCCTCCAAAACCCGGCGAATGGCCTTTGCGGCCCGGGCAGTTGCGTGATGATCCTTTCCATGGGAAACCACCCCGGCAATCACCTGGTCTCCGGCGCAGACCGCCGGGAAAAAGAAGGTACACTCCGCCTCGCAGTCAGCCACGCTGACCGGAATACCAAGCTCTGCAGCATCGGCGCCCACCTGATGGTTGACTTCCCGTTGATCCGTTGCCGCGACCACCAGGGCAGCGCCTGCCAGATCTCCGGGCTGGTATGCCCGGGGAATCCACTCAATATCCTCGGCCTGGAAGTGAATGGAGGGAGAAATTACCACAATGCGACAGCCAAACAGCCGCAGGGTTCCCACCCGGCGGGCCACAATCTTTCCGCCCCCCACCAGCACCACCCGTTTGCCAGCCAGATCGACAAACAGTGGAAAGCGATAGGGATGTTCCGTGCTGTTCTGCCGTTTTTTCCAGCGGCGGAACTCCGCCATGTGCTGGTCAATCATGCTCCGAATCTGCTCCAACTGGAGGCTATTGTCCGGCCCGGAGGTCCCCAGGGAATCCGTATCATAGCAGACCACGCCTGGGATCTCCCGGCATGAGGGGTCAATATCCCGAGGGACAGCCAGGTCGATGAGCACCTTGGGCGGATGGGCACAGGCCGCCAATTCCGGGGCGGTTACAGTGAAGTGGGGGCTGGTGGTTGCGGACACCACGGCATCCGCCCCGTCAATCCGGTTCCAACGCTGTTCATAGGGAACAGTATGACATCCATAGGGCACCACGTTCTCCCCGTGGCGATAGCTGCGCAGGGTCACATAGACCTCCCCGCCAGCCCCAGCTATCGTTCCGGCCGCCAACCGGCCCATCTGGCCGTTGCCAATGACCAGAATCCGCTTCTGATCCAGAGTGCCCAAGTGCTCCTCCAGCAGCTCCACACAGCGGGCAGCCATGGAAGGGGCTTCCCGATTGAAGCGGATTTCCGTTCTGGCCCGTTTTCCCACAGTCACCGCAATCCGGAACAGGGCTGACAGGTTCCTGTCGGCGGTTTCCGCCCCCTGGGCCAGCTCCATGGCGGACCGCACCTGGGACAGGATCTGATCTTCACACAGGATTTGGGAACACAGGCCGCAGGCCACCTCCATCAGATGACGGGCGGCATCGTCGCCGGTGGCGGTAACAAATGACGCTTCAAAGCCCGCCAAATCCAATTCCGCCGCCTGACAGAGAAGCTTCCAGGGGGTTCCGCAATCTCCGGACAGGTAAACCTCTGTCCGGTTGCAGGTGGACAGAAGTACCGCTCCCTCCACGTCCGGGCAGGCAATCAGCTTCTTCAGCAGCAAAGGGATTTTCTGCTTGGAAAAGGCCAGCTTTGCCCGTTGATCCAGCGTGGCTCGGTGGAAATCCAGAAAGGACACAGCAAGGCTCATGGCTGCTCCTCCTTGGAAATGACCAGCGAGAAATACCCGGTAGGCTCATCCAGATCGGCAAAGTGGGGCAGAATTCGCTCGCCGGGGAGACCGCAGTTCTCCACCAGGGAGGCATGATCCAGTTCCCCCTTGGCCCGCAGCTCCTCTTGCAGCTCCAAAATGGACTTTCCCGCTTTCATATAGACCTTACTGACCAGCTTAGGCTGTTTGCCACGGGAGGATGGAATGATTACCAGCGGCTGCGCCCCCTCGCAGAGGGCCTGGTTCAGCTTGGCGGCAGCGGCACAGAAGGAGGTTACGCCAGGAATGATTTCCGCCGTATACCCCCGTTCCAAGACCTTCTTATGAACATAGATGTATGTGGAATAGATGGTGGGATCGCCCAAGGTGATAAAGGAGACCTGCTTCCCCTGATCCAAAAGCTGGCAGATCCGATCCGTGCAGGCGGAGTGGGCCTGATCCAGAACAGCAGGATCCTGCACCATGGGAGTGGACACATATTGCAGCTCCTTGCCCTTGATGTAGTCCCGGACAATATTCAGAGCAACCTGATTCCCCTTTCCCGCATCCGGCACCGCGATCACATCGGAGCCTTGCAGGATGCGGACTGCTTTTAAGGTCAGCAGTTCCGGATCACCGGGGCCAACGCCCACTCCGTACAGGGTCCCTCGGCAGGCATCCAGCTTTTTAACAGCGTCTTGACAGTGTTCCGCAAACAGCCTTTGAATAGCAGGGCACTCCCCCAGCCCCCGCAGGATGCAGTGAACCTGGTATCCCTGCTCTTCCAGCCGGTTTTTCCAGGAATCCTCGTCTCCGGACATGTCATTCCGGGCATGATCACCGGCCACCAGCATAAAGGGAGCCAGGGTAACACGGCGGATTTCAGGCCGCTTCTTCAGCTGAACCAGGATATCGTCCAGTTCGGGATAGCCCTCCACGGTGCCCACAAAGATGTGGTCATTTTGAGTCCGCAGAATATACTCCATCTGCGCATAGCAGGCGTTTGCGAAGTGCTCGGTACCATGGCCCATGAGGATCAAGGCTTCCTCCACGCCGGGAACTGGCAGCCAGCCCAGCATGGCTCCGGCAGCGGCCTCATAGTCCGCCATGCAGTGGAGCAACGGCATGCCGACAGAGATCTGCATCTGTTCCCGCCAGGGATTCACCATATGGGTCAGCTTCTCATATTCCTCCCCGTGCATCACATGGGTGGGCTGTACCACCACCCGGGTAAAATTCTCCTGATAAAGGCGATTCAGTGCCTCGGTCACTGTGTCGATGGAAATCCCGTCCCGCGCCTTCAGCTTGCGGATAATCACGCCGCTGGTAAAGGCGCGGCGAACCTCCCAGTCCGGAAACACCTTTGCGATGGCAGTTTCCGTGGCCAAGATGGCTTTTTCCATGGTATCGTAATAGCTTGTGCCGAAGGACACCACCAAAATTGCTTGTTTCATTCTCTCACTCCCGGGCATTCTGAGATGCGATATATAACAGGGCATTGCAGATGGCGGCTGCCACATTGCTTCCGCCCTTTCTTCCCTGCGCCACAATATAAGGGCAATCAGTTTGTAGAATCAATTCCTTGGCCTCTACAACATTGACAAATCCCACCGGTACGCCAATAATCAGTGCAGGCTTGGGCAGTTTTCCTTCCGACCACAGCTCATATAGGCTGATCAGGGCGGTGGGAGCGTTTCCAATAGCATAGATCAGGTGCTCGCCCAGGGCTGCCGCCCGCTCCATGCTGACCGCCGAGCGGGTTACGCCCCGCCGCTTGGCCTCCTCTGCCACCGATGGATCCCCAATGAAATTATATACCTGTCCACCGAATTTAGACAAGACCCGTTTGTTGATTCCAGACAGGGTCATGGTGGTATCGGTAACAATATTGACTCCCTGCTCCAGGGCCTCCACCCCCAGTTTCACTGCATCCTTGGAGAAGCACAGATTATCCGCGTAGTCAAGGTCCGCCGTGGTATGGATGCAGCGAAGAACCACCGGCCGGTTTTCCTCCGGAATGGGCTTTTCCCCCAACTCTGCAGAAATGATTTCCATACTGCGGGCTTCGATCTCCATAGGAGCCACTTTTTCCAGATTAATTTTCATACTCCGCCCTCCAAGATTTGATAAATTGCGTCCATATCCAGGGAATGGCGCACAGAGTCGGCCAGCAGATCATATTGGGTTTCCTTGTAAACCTTCCAATCCATGACCGCCGCAGTTTCAGACAACCCCTTGGCCTGAAGCAGGCAGGAGACAAACCGGCTGGCAAAGGAGCCACTGTCAAAAATACCGTGGACATAGCTGCCCCAGATATTCCCCGATGCGCTGCCATCCGCCTTTTCCCGGTCGGTTTGCTCTGTCAGCAGGGCGAAGCTGGCAACCGTCTCCGTCCGTCCCATATGAATTTCATAGCCCTCGAACTCGGTCCCGGTCAGCGGAGCAAAGACACCCTGTCCGCCGGTGACCCGGCCCCGGACACGGGTGCGGGCCTTTTCCTCAGAAAATAAGGTCTTTCCCGGCAAAAGCTCCATGCCGCGGAGGGTTCCGCCGGCCTCCAACCGGTCCGGATCAGAGATCTCGGCGCCAAGCATCTGATAGCCTCCGCAGATACCCACAACCGCTCCGCCCTTCCCGGCGTATTTCAGGATGGCAGCCTCCAATCCACATTGCCGCAACCAAAGCAGATCCTGGATGGTGTTCTTGGTCCCTGGCAGGATAACCACATCCGCCTCGCCCAGCTCCCTCGGAGAATGGACATAACGGAGAGAAACCTCCTCCATGCGCTCCAGGGAATTGAAGTCCGTAAAGTTGGAAATCCGTGGCAGGCGGATGACCGCAATATCCACCAGGGCGGGCTTCGCATGATTTGCAAACCGGCCGGACAGGGAGTCCTCATCGTCTAGATCCACCTGGATATGGGGGATCACCCCCACCACAGGCTTTCCGGTCAGCTTCTCCAGCAGTTCGGTTCCAGGGTCCAGAATGGTCTTATCTCCCCGGAAATTATTGATAACCAGCCCCTTAATGCGGGCCTGTTCCTCCGGCTCCAGCAGGGCCACCGTCCCATAGAGGGAGGCAAAGACGCCGCCCCGGTCAATATCCGCACAGAGGATCACCGGCGCGTCCACCAGCTTGGCAAGTCCCATGTTCACAATGTCATCCTGCTTCAAATTGATCTCCGCCGGGCTGCCTGCGCCCTCGATGACGATGATGTCATATTCACTGGCAAGACTGCGATAGGCTTCCAAAATATCGGGAATCAAGGTCTTCTTCATTTTGAAGTAGTCCCGTGCAGGCATATTCCCCCGGGGAATGCCGTTCACAATGACCTGGGAGCCGACATCGTTGGTGGGCTTAAGGAGGATGGGGTTCATCCGCACGGAGGGCGGGATTCCGGCGGCCTCCGCCTGCATAACCTGGGCCCGGCCCATTTCCAGGCCCTCCCCAGTAATATAGGAGTTCAGCGCCATGTTTTGGGACTTAAAGGGAGCCACCTTGTAGCCGTCCTGGTGGAAAATCCGGCAGAGGGCGGTGGCCAAAAAGCTCTTGCCCGCATTGGAAGTGGTGCCCTGCACCATAATTACCTTTGACATTCCGTTCCTCCTATCACCTGCCCCAGCGCAGCAATCAAGCGGTGGTTCTCCTCTTCCTGACGGACTGCCACCCGATACCAGTCCCTCGCCAGCCCCCGGTAATTGCCGCAGGCGCGGATCAGGATTCCCTGGGTTAACAGCCGCTCCTGTAAATCGAAAATTCCGGGTGCCTGAAAGAGCAGATAATTTGCCTGCCCCGGAATCACCCAGAAGCCCAGCGCCTCCAGCGCGTGCTTCAGCCCTTCCCTGCATGGCTGTATCAGCTTCCACCCCGCCTCCGGCCAATGGGGAAGCCGGCAGCAGGCGATCCCCGCCGCCTGGGCGGGCTGGGATACGTTCCAACAGGGACCGCTGCGCCGCAGCGCTGCCAGCAGCTCCGAATCGCCGCAAAGGCAGTAGCCCAAGCGGAGGCCGGGAATGGCATAGCTCTTTGTAAAGGCCCGCAGGGAAATGAGATGGGGAGAGTCCAGCAGAAGAGGCTCCGCCCCCTCTGCCAATTCCAGAAAACACTCATCAAGGATCAGCACAGCGCTGATTTCCCTGCATTTCTCCGCCACAGCTTGGAGAATTTCCCGGGGAATCACCCTGCCTGTGGGGTTGTTGGGGTTGCAGAGCAGCACCAGCTCCACGCCGGGACAAATCCAGTCCAGGAAGTCCGCTTGGAGGTCAAACTGGAATTCCGCTTTCAGGGGATAGAAGCTGCAATCGCATCCTACCGCCTGCAATGCGGCCTCATATTCGGAAAAGGTGGGGGCAGTCAGCAGGGCCTTGCATGGCTTCAGCGCCAAGGCCAGACGAAAAATCAGCTCTGAGGCGCCGTTGCCGCAGAAAATCCAATCAGCCGGAACGCCATCCCGGCGGGAAATCGCGCTTCGGAGGGCACGGCAGTCCGGATCCGGGTACTGCTGGGCACCGGAGATTCCCTCCTGAGCTGCGCAGAGCACGGAAGGCGGTGGGCCCAGGGGGTTGATATTGACGGAAAAGTCCAGAATCTCCCCTTGATATTCCATTGCTGCGGTGTAAAGGTCACCGCCGTGAGCACTTTGCATCAAAATCAAATCCTTAAAAGACAAACAAAATCAGCACCAATGGGAGCACATCGAAGATCAGAAGCGCCAAAATGCCGGTGATTAGGGCCAGATTGTTGGCCTGCCTGATGTCCTCCCGCCGAATGGGACGAAGGGGATCACCGATGGTGGGTTTTTCTACCAGCTGTCCGAAATAGAAATGCGCACCGCCTAATTGCAGTCCCAAGGCACCGGCACAGGCCGCCTCCGTATGGGCGGAGTTGGGCGACTTGTGATTTTTCCGGTCCCGGAAGAAAATGCGGAAGGCATCTCTGCCATGAAATCCGAAGAACGCCCCAAGGCACATCAGAAAACCGGATATCCGGGCGGGGATCCAGTTCAAAACGTCGTCCAACCTGGCCGCCGCGCGGCCATAATTCAGGAAGCGCTGGTTCTGATAGCCCACCATGGAATCCATGGTGTTCACCGCTTTATAAAACATCCCGCCCAGGGGGCCAAGCGCCGCCATCCAGAGCAGCGGGGCCAGAATCCCATCGGAGGCGTTTTCCGCCACTGTTTCCACGGCGGCGGCAATCACCTCCGCCTCGGTCAGATTTGCAGTATCCCGGCCCACAATCATGGAGACGGCCCTGCGGCCATCCTCCAAAGTGCCCCGCTCCAATGCCCAATACACCTTCATGCTCTCCATCCGCAGGGATTTCGTGGCCAGCAGCTGGTAGCAGATCAGCACCTCCACCCCGAAGCACAGCATGGGCGAAATCAGCCAGCAGCAGGCCAGCACGGCCGCCGTCAGCAGCACGGAGGTCCCTGCCACCAGCAGCACCAGAAGGGTTCCCGCGGTTCTCTCCCCTGACTCCGTCGCAGGAAACTGTCTCCGCAGGACGGGCTCCAGCTTTGCGATCATCCAGCCCATCCCCTGGACAGGATGGGGCAACCAGTGGGGATCCCCCAGGATCAAATCAAAGAAAAAGCCCAGAAGCAGGGCCATAAAATGGTTCATCACAATTCTCCAAGGGGTTCAGGATTCAGCCAACTTCCGGCCGGGCTGATCTGCACCATCCAGCCGCCGCACAGGGGAGGCTGCCAATCGTATAGATTTCCGCCGCAATGGGTCTGGAGCAACTGCATAATCACGCCGCCGTGGGTCACAATGGCCCAGCAACCGGCCCCCTGCGCCCGGGCTGTTTCCAGACAATATTCCCCTGCCGCCATGATTCGGGCAGCGGCAGCGGTACGAAGTTCCCCGTTAGGGCACTCTCCCGTGCCGTCAATCCAGGCTCGATAGGCGGGAAGATTCTTCAGATCTTGCCAGGTTTTGCCTTCAAAATCACCGAAGTCCGTCTCCCGAAGTCCCGCCACAATTTGCACGGGAATATCAGGCCAAACCAGTTTTACGGTTTGCCTGCATCGAAGCAAAGGGCTGGAAAAGAGAAGATGGGGCTTTGCCGCCGTGCTTCGGCGCTTTTTGGCCATTTGTACCCCCTCGGGGGCCAAAGGCTGGTCAGTGACCCCGATATATTGACGAAGCAAATTGCCTTCTGTTGCCCCGTGACGCAATAGAATCAATTCCATGGGGAGCTTCCTTTCAAGACCATGGGAAGGCCGCAAAAAATACGCTCCACCCGCTCTGAACGCTTCGCCAGCTCACAGCAAAGGCGGCCGGTGCGCTCCCGCCAATCCCGCTCCTGGGCGGAGATCGGAACCACACCGCAGCCGATCTCATCGCAGATCACAATACAGTCCGGAATATCAGCGGCGGTCAGGGCAGGATTTGCCCGGGTAAGCTCCTGCAAGCCATAGAGAATTGGCCTGTCGGAGGGCAGCTGCCTGGACACCTGGTCCTTCGACAATCCCGTCTTTTCCAACACATAATTCAGTTTTCCCTGGCCCTTTCCGCCAATGATTAAAATCATAGTACCGCCTCCAGCTTTTGGACAAGAACAACACCTGCCAGCCCGCACAGCTCACAGACCTGCAGGAACCAGCCCTCCAGGTCTCCAGTGATACCTCCAAACTCTCTGTGGGACATCCGGCGATAATACAACAACGTCAGGCCCCCCGCAAGTAAGACGCCGCCGCCGCACCTCCAATCCACTAAAAGCATGGCCATGGTGACAGCCACCAGCCAGAGCACCAACACCGCGCACGTACTGCGCTTGACGGAGGAATCCGTAAAGACGGCAAGCAGCCCGGAGCCTCGGGCGTTTTTCATGGTCACGGCACACAGCCCGGAAAGGCTCCTGGAAAGCACCGGAATGAGACAGAGAATGATTCCGGTGCGGAGGGATACCGATACCTCATACCAAAGCGTGGTGTAGAGAAGCAGATAGCAGATGCAGCCCATCAGGGCAAAGGCTCCGATGTGGGAATCCTTCAGGATGTCCAGCTTTGCCTGCCTGTCCTGATGGGATCCCAGCGCGTCACAGGTGTCACAGAAGCCATCCAGATGAATCCCGCCGGTGATCCCAAGGGGCACAAGCAGGCAAAGCACAGCGGTCAATATGCTGGAAAGCTGAATCACTTTACACGTGAGAAGGGTCAGCGCAATGCCTACGCCGCAGGCCACTCCCACACAGGGAAAGAAACAGAATACATAATTCATGGCTGACTGGCTCCAGTCCACCTGGGGCATGGGAATCCGGGAGTACATGGACATCGCAAGGGTAAAGGACTGCCACAGCTTTTTCATGTCGCCCCCTCCTTCCAACAGATAGGAATGCCGCAAACCACCTCATAGACAAAGTCCGCCTTCGCGGCAAGCTGCCGGTTCAGCTGCCCCAAAACGGACAGATATGCCTCTGTCTCCTGGGGATAGGTGATGCCATCCGAAAACAGTTCGTTGGTAACAATGACAAGATCAGAGCAATGGTCCAACAGGTGCAGAATCCCTGTCATTATGCGCTCTATGGCTCCGTCGAAGCCCTCAGGGCCAAAGCACTCATTTGCGCAGAGGTTGGAGAGGCATTCCAGCAGAATACAGCTGTTATCCGGAAAGGCGAACCGGTCCAATCCTCTGGGGGCCTCCACCGTCTTAAACCCCTTTCGCTGGCGCAAAGCGCGATGCCGGGCGATCCTGACCCGCCCCTCATCGTCCCAGACCTCCATGGTTGCAAGGTACACCCGTACAGGGGCTGCACTCTGCATCACCAGAGATTCCGCATATTCAGATTTACCCGACGCAGCACCGCCGGAAACCAGAGTCAGCATAGATAAAGGTCCTTTAAATCTTAAATCTGAGGCGTATATGCCTTGAGGTTGATATCCTCGAAGGTATCTCCATTGTAGACCGCCATAGCCATATCCAAAAGGGGCATCACAGCAACCGCACCGGTTCCCTCGCCCAGGTGCATCCCTGCCTGTAAAATCGGAAACGCCTCCAAGGCCTCCATAGCCGGCCTTGCCGCCGGCTCAGAGGACAGATGGCTTGCCAGAAGATACTCCTTTACTGTGGGACACAGGTTCACCGCCAAAAGCGCCGCAGCCGCGGAAATCAAGCCATCAATCAAAACCGGCACTCTGCAAAGTGCCCCGCCCAGGAACACGCCGCACAGCCCAGCGATGTCAAGTCCTCCGACTTTACATAGAATATCAACGCTGTCCTGCTTGTCCGGGTGATATCGCTCTATGGCATCTTCGATCACCCGGATCTTTCGTCTCAGGCCAGCTGTGGACAAACCGGCTCCTCTTCCCGCAATATCTGAGGGTGCCCGCTCTAAAAGTACGGAGAGCACTGCCGCTGACGTGGTGGTGTTGCCAATTCCCATCTCTCCGGTTGCAAGGAGCTGAGCGCCGGCCTTGGTCAGCTTCTCCACGGTTTGAATCCCCACCTCAATAGCCTGAACCGCTTCCTTCCGCGTCATAGGAGGCTCTACCGCCATATTTCGGGTTCCTCTGCGAACGCAGCATTGGGCAATTCCCGGATGGTCTACCGGGACTGCGATGCCCACATCCACGGGATAAACCTCCGCACCGGCGATCTTGGCCATTTTACAGACGCTGGAGTGCCGGCCGGCCAGGTTTCTCGCCACCACAGCGGTGACCTCCGGGCTGCTCTGACTGATGCCCTCAGCCACAACCCCATTATCGGCGCACATTACCACCACACATTTCTCCTTGATGGAGAAATGTGCGGTCCCAAACATCCCCGCCATGCGGGTCACGGCGTCCTCCAGCAAGCCCAAGGAGCCCAACGGCTTGCCCACAGAATCCCATTTTTTGCGGGCCTGCTCCATGGCTCCCGGATCAGCGGGTTTTATCATTGCAATTGTATCCTTTAATGTCATAAGTACTT
>CAZVVH010000002.1:16810-20365 GCA_964630475.1 uncultured Oscillospiraceae bacterium
GCCCTCTGTACGCAGGGCCTTTCCCTGAAACAGGCTAACCATGGGCCAAGCTGTTCCACTTGGATCCTCCAAAGCGCTTTGCAGGTAAAGAAAGCCGCCGCATTCCGCAATGGTGGGAAGGCCGCCGAGAATCTTTTCTTTCAGCTCTATTAGCAATTCTCTGTTCTCTGACAGCTCCTTTGCGTACAGCTCAGGATAGCCGCCGCCCAGGTACAATCCGGCACAGTTCTGAGGCAATTCACAGTCCCTCAAGGGTGAAAAGGCACTCAGCTTTACACCAAATTCTTCCAGAAGGGAAAGGGAATCCTGATAATAAAAGCAGAATGCGGCATCCTGCGCAATTGCTACAACAGGCTGGGTATCGGTTACCGGTACAAAGCGGGGAAGCTCATCGGCAAGCTCCGGTGCCGTCTCCCCAAGGGCAAGCAACCCGTCCAGATCAATGTGCTCTTCCGCCGCCGCTGCCAGCCGCTGCAGCTTGCCGCGAATATCCTGAATCTCAATGGCAGTTTTCAATCCCAGGTGGCGGTTTTCCACCTGGCAATCAGGCAGCTTTGGAAGATATCCAAACGCAGGGAGACCCGTGGCTTCCTTGACGGCCTGAGCCATGCGAGGATAGAGTACGGGAGAAATCTGATTGAAGATGACGCCCGCAATTTGGCTGTGGGGTTTAAAACGCAAAAACCCGGCAATCTCCGCCGCGGCGGAAACCGCCCTCCCCCGGGCGTCTATGACCAAAACCGTAGGCGTATGGGTGGCCCGGGCCAGATCCCAGGCGGAGGCATCAGAACTAAAGCCGATGCCGTCATAATACCCCATGGCGCCTTCGATCACAGTGAGATCACATCCCCGGGCATTCTCCCTCAGCAGGCCCCGGGCGGTTTCCGGTGAAAAGAAAAACAGATCCAGATTGGCGCTTTTCGCGCCAATCACCTCAGAGTGAAACATGGGGTCAATGTAGTCGGGACCGGATTTGCATGCCATAGGCTTTAATCCACGGTTCACCAGCGCCTGCAAAACGGCGCAGCAAACGGTGGTTTTCCCGCAGCCGCTGGCCGGTGCACTTAATAAAATTCTCGGAGTCATTTGGCCCCCTCCGCAGAAAGAATCCAAACCGGATTTTGCCCCATCATCATGTGATAACCTCCAAGGGCACGGGCCTGGGCCGGCATTACCTGCATCACATCTAAGCCTTGCAAATTCAGCGTTTGAAAGCAAGTCAAGCACTCTGTCAAGGTTTCCAGGCTGACTGCCGTAACCACGATGCGCACTCCGGGATTCTTTGCAAGGGCTTGCTCCAGGATTTCCCGCAAGGCCCCAGAGGAACCGCCTACAAAGACACAATCAGGGGTTGGCAAATCCACAAGCGCTTTGGGAGCGGTTCCGGAAATAATCTGTAGATTGGACACGCCAAAGGCTGCCCGGTTTTCCCGAAGCAGGGAAACCGCTTCTTTGCTCTTTTCAACGGCGTAGACCACTCCCAGTCTGGCAGACAGAGCGCAGGCAACAGAAACCGAGCCGGTGCCCGCTCCCACATCCCAAACAACGCTGTCCGGCAGGAGTTGGAGTTTGGAAACGGCCAGGGTCCGAACCGCTTCCTTGGTCATGGGAACCTTGCCCCGCAGAAACTGCTGGTCTGGAATCCCCGGGGCCATTGGGACCACCGGAATAGGTTCCGGGTTCTCCACCAGAAGGACCGTCAAGTCATCAAAGCGTTGCTGTGCCAGATCCCCCACCGTGCCGGTCAAAATGCGCTCGTCAGGATAGGACAGGCACTCACCGGCATGGGCCTGCAGATGGCCATAACCGGCAGCAGACAGCTCCCGGCAAAGATCTTCCGCCCTCTTTTTTCCGCCTGTAAGGAAAAACACTTTGCAGTTCGTCTGGACCTCTCCCACCGGGTTGCAGGCTCTGCCATGGGCGGAGACCAATTTCACATCCTGCCAAGGCATACGCAGCTTGGCGCAGAAGTAATTAACAGAGGAAACGCCGGGCAGCGTGACCACCCGCTCTCCCTCTAAACGCTCATACAGCCCAGCGGCGCCGCTGTAAAAGCCCGGGTCACCGGAGAGGAGGACAGAAATTTGGGGTCCTTCAAACGCCTTGACGGCGTGGGCAATCTGATCGGGCAGAACCAGCGGCAGCTTCTCCGCAGCCAGTTCTTCAAAAGGCTCCAGAAGCCGCTTTGCGCCGATCAGCAATCCGCTGGTGCGGATGGCCCGCTCCGCCTCAATGGTCAGCGTGTCAGGATTTCCCATGCCGATTCCCACCAGATAAACGGTTTTCATACGCCTGCCTCCTGACATAGTAGTTGAAAGAGTGCCTCCAGGGATTGGCCCCGTTCCTGCAAGGGCCGGGAAATCACCAGAAGCTCTGCTCCGGCCTCGGCGGCGGCCGCCGCTTTCTCTGTAAAGCCGCCTTCCTTGCCACTATCTTTTGTGACCAGATACCGCGCACCAATTTGACGCAGCACAGCCACATTAAGTTCCTTGGAAAATGGCCCCTGCATACAGATGATATGCTTTGCCGGAACCCCCAACGCAAGGGCTGCTTGCAGGGACTGCATACTGGGAAGGATTCGAACCCAGAGCCGTTCCCGATAAGCCTTCATTGCGGTAAAGGCGGCCAGCTCCTTACTTCCTGTGGTCAGCAGAATCAGGCCGTCTTTCTCATCCAGGAATTGGGCCGCCGCCTCCGCAGAATCCGCCCACAGAACGTTCTTCGCCTGCTCAGAGGCCCGCAGCAGCCGGCGGTAAGGCAGGGACACCTGCTCCGCCGCCCCTTTGATATTGTGGCTGACCTCCGCTGCATAAGGGTGGGTAGCGTCCACCACACAGAAGTAGGGCCTGTCCCGCATTAGAGCCTCCATTTCCCGCTGATCCAGCCGTCCGGTGCGGACGGTCAGTCCATCAGCGGATTGGATCAGATCACGGCCATATTCGGTTGCCACAGAGCAGGTAACCTTGATCCCTCGGTTTGCCAGACGCTCCGCCAGCACGCGGCCCTCCATCGTGCCGCCAAACAACAAGATTTCCACGTTTTATCCCTGCCTCCGGAGATAACCCCGGGGAGTCACCAGCTTGTCTCCGATCACCCTTGTACTGCTGTTTCCGATGTAAACGGTGGTAAACATATCTACCTTGGCATCCTTTAGCTGTTCAAGGATCAAGGTGCTTGCGCACTCTCCCTCCCGCCCGATGTTCCGCACATAGCCGCAGGGTGTTTCCGGGGATTTCTCTTCCAGGAGGATTTGACAGGCCTTGTTCAGATAATCCGGACGCTTGTGGCTGGAAGGATTGTAAAGGCAGATTACAAAATCTCCTCGGGCCGCACAGCGCAGGCGCTTTTCGATCAGCTCCCAGGGGGTCAGCAGGTCGGACAGGGAGATTACCGCGAAATCGTGCATCAGCGGCGCCCCCAACACGGCCCCGCCGCCGTTGGCGGAGGTTATGCCGGGAACCACCTCCAGCTCCACCTCCGGCCAATGCTCCCCCAGCTCATAGCACAGCCCTGCCATGCCATAAACGCCGGGATCGCCAGAACAAACCATGGATA
>CAZVVH010000002.1:20465-34610 GCA_964630475.1 uncultured Oscillospiraceae bacterium
AGTCTCCTCAAAATCGAACGGTCAGCGGTTTTCGCGCTGCCGCCAAAGTAACGCCGTTTTCGGCGCATTTGCGCAAAATCAATTCCCCACCTGAGAGAACTGCCGCCCGCTCACAAATGTTATCCAAGCCGGTGACGGAGGCCACAAAGGAGGAGGAAGTAAAATCCCCCTTCACCTGCCTCAGCTCTTCGGCGGAATAAAACGTGATAGGCCAGTGACGGTTTTTGCAAAATTGCAGCAGGCCAATTTCCTCCTTTTTCAGGTCGATGGTGGCCACCTCTGCCACCCCGCGCCAATCAATCCGTGCCTTCTGCAATGTATGGGTCACAATCTCTTCCAGCTTCCGCTCCTCTGTGCCCCGCTTACAGCCAATGCCCAAGGTGATCGTCCGGGGGATCAGGTGCAGCGTTCGCCGGAAGGGACATTCGTCGGGATCTGAGCCGATATAGATTCCCAGCTCGCCGCTGTCCCCTTGCAAGCCCGGAGGCAGCGCCCCTTCCCAAGGAAGCTCACTGAAAAATCCCACTGTTTTCCCATCCAGCAGTGCGGCGGAAATTTCCTTTGCCACAGCCCGCTCCACCAGACAGAGCTGATTTTTCCCCGCCCAACGGTCCACCGCAAAAACGCCGTTCACATCGGTGGCTGTAGAGATCACCGCCTGGGCGCCGGTCACTTCCGCAATGCGAAGAGCCAGTTCATTGGCGCCGCCCACATGACCGGACAGCAGCGGAATCGCGAAACGCCCAGCTTCGTCCACCGATACCACAGGCGGATCGGAAAACTTATCCCGTACATAGGGAGCAATGGCCCGGACTGCAATACCGGCGGCGGAAACGAATACCATCGGTTCCGTCTGTTCAAAGCGCTGGGCCGCCCAGCTTTGTAAGCTGTCATAGGGAGATGCACCAAAGGCCGCGCAATACCGCTCCGGCGCCCAGAGGATGCCATCCAGCGCCCTGGCCAGCTGCTGCCCAAGCTGGCAGCCCCGCCGGGTAAAGGCGATCACCGCGGTCATGCTCTTCCCTCCCGACAGCCGTGGGAGAAGCTGGGATCATAGAGCTTCGAGCGCTCATACGTATCTCCAAGGAAATCCCCGACGGCGATCAGGGCTGTTTTCGTGATATGGTTGATTTTAGCCGTCTCAGCCAGAGTGCTGACAGTGCAGTGGAATACCTTTTCCTCCGGCCAGGTGGCCTTATAGACGATAGCAGCGGGGGTGTCCGGCTCATAGCCGCCCTCCATCAGCTCTTGCTGTGCCCGTTCCAGCACACTAGCGGACAGGAACAGCACCATGGTGCTATGGTGGCTGGCCAACAGGCGCAGCCGCTCCCGTTCCGGTACCGGTGTTCTCCCCTCTGCCCGGGTAATAATCACCGTCTGGCTCACATTGGGCAGCGTATATTCCGCCCGCAGGGCTGCGGCGGCGCCGCAGAAGGAGGAAACGCCGGGGGTCACATCATAGTCAATGCCCTCCCGGGCCAGGGTGTCCATCTGCTCCCGAATGGCGCCGTAAATGGACGGGTCGCCGGTGTGGAGACGCACAGTGTCCTTCCCTGCCTGCTCCGTCCTCATCATGGCGGCAAGAACCTGTTCCAGCGTCATGGATGCAGAATCCAGGATCACACAGCCGGGCTTGCAGTTTTCCAGCAAGGCCGGATTAACCAGAGACCCGGCGTAGATTACCTGATCCGCCTCCCGCAGCAGGCGTGCGCCCCGCAGGGTGATCAAATCCGCTGCGCCGGAACCAGCTCCGACAAAATGAATCATTCCATTTCCCCCTTCCGATGCAGGTCAAGCAGTCCGGCGGCGCCCGCCGTCTGCCCCAAAATCCCGTAGGCCTTGGAGAAGAATACCCCCTCCACTTGGATACTCCCTCCCCGCCGGTGCAGGGCTTCTCCAATGGCTGCCCCCATGCTCTCCATAACGGGAGCAAGCAGCGAGGCCTCCTCCAGCAGGGCCAGGCATTCATCCGTCACCGCACATTGATACAGCTTTTGAAGGAGCTGGCGTTCCCCGCCGCACAGGGCCGCATGGGTGACAAACACCTCACGGCGGCCATCGGCGGTTCTGGAATGGGTATCAAAGATACCGGCAGCCAGCTTACACAGCTTTCCAATATGCCCCACCAACAGAACGGAGCGGAAATTTAGCTCTGAGCAGCAGTCCAGAGCCTCTCCAATATAGTTGGAGCACTCCGCTGCCTGGGTGATATCTAGCCCCAGCACATCCCTGGAAAAATCCGTCCCAAAGTTGCCGGGCACCAATAGCAGATCCCGCTTCCCAGAGGCCGCCAGCATGCGAATCTCCGCCCGGGTTGTATCCACCAAAGCTTGCCGACTCATGGGGCGGACGATTCCAGAGGTTCCCAAAATAGAGATTCCGCCCACAATACCCAACCGGGCATTCATGGTTTTAGACGCAAGCTTCTCCCCTTCTGGGACAGAGATCACCGCCCTCAGTCCGCAGTTCAAGCTCCGGGCCTCCAAAACCGCCTGCAATTCGGCGGCAATCATGGCTCGGGGAACGCTGTTGATGGCAGCGGCCCCCACGGGCTGATCCAAACCAGGGTGGGTAACCCGGCCCACTCCCTGGCCCCCGTCGATTTCGATCCCTTTGGGAATTCGGGTGACGGCTGCCACGATCAGGGCGCCATCGGTGGCATCAACATCGTCCCCGGCATCCTTGCGGACTCCGCAGGCGGCGGAGGAGGCTGTCAGGATACACGCCTCTGGTTCCAGATCCACTACGATGCCGGCGGGGGTGTTGACCCTGACCAACGCCGGAAATTTACCAGTCAGGAGGGCCTCGGCTGCACAGCGGGCAGCCCCTGCCGCGCAGGTGCCGGTGGTATAGCCGCAGCGCAGCTGCTTTCCGTTGACGGAAATCATCTGTTCCAGCTTCAACACGCCTCTCCTTTCCATAGACAAAAAGCGTGTTCTTCCTGGCAAAAGTGCGCAAAAAGAACACGCGAACCCTCCACCTAATACTAATAAAAGTGGTGCTTTTCATCAAAAGGGCACCGCACAAATGCGCTACCTTTCTGCACGCAAGCCATGAAGCCGTCTCATACCGTTCATATGCGTTTCTCGCTATAAAAAGTAGACATTGCCACAATGCCAACTTTTTAAATGAAATTGGTATAAGGGCTAAACCCATTCGGCAGGCGATCCGGCTTGCGGACCGTATCCGTTGACAGCAGAGGTAAGACCACTCCTGCTTTTCACTTGATTTACCTGTTCTCCGAATGTACAACATTAGTTAAAGTAAGTTTACCATACTTTCAGAGGAAATACCAGCTGTTTTTCTCAGAGCAGCGGAGCTAACACACGGAGAAGAGCGCGGTACAGCCGCTTCAAGGGGCCAGGGCGGAAGCTGTCCTCCTCGATTTCCTGACTGACTTGGATCGTCTCCAGAATATCATCGCGGACTTTAAGGACCGTCTCGCTGCCATACAGGAGCACACCGCACTCATAGTGCAGGAACAAACTGCGATAATCCAGATTAATGGTGCCGACAATGGCATACATATCGTCCGCCACCACATTTTTGCTGTGCATAAAGCCGGGGGTGTATTCGTAGATTCTAACACCGGATTCCAGCAGCGGCATATAGTTTGCCCGGGTCAGCTCAAAGACTATCTTCTTATCCGGAATATGCGGAGTCAGGATGCGGACGTCAATGCCGGATTTCGCAGCCCGGCACAACGCCTGGGACATGGACTCGTCAATCACCAGATAGGGCGTTGTAAAATAGACATACTTGTTGGCCCGGTCAATGATGTCCAGCAGAACACTTTGGGCCAGATGGTCATTATCCGTGGGATGGACACAATAAGGCTGCAAAAAGCCGTGGGAATCCTCTTCCGGCTTCCCGGAATCCGATTCCGCTGCCCGGGGCAGGCTCTCCGCAGCTGTGGCGCGGAACTCCTCAAAATCCGTCCGGCTATTGGTAATCGCGTCCCACATAGAGAGGAACATAACGGTCAAGCTCCAGACACTTCCCCCGGTCAGCCGCAGTCCGGAATCCTTCCAATGCCCGAAGCGGACAATCCGGTTGATATATTCATCCGCCAGATTGTATCCGCCTGTAAAGCCCACCTTTCCATCCACCACCAGAATCTTCCTGTGATCCCGATTGTTCAGACGGGTGGACAGGATCGGAATATAAGGATTGAACACGGCACAACGGATGCCTTCCTTCTGCAGCTTCCGTCCGTAATGGGGAGAAAGGGTGAACATGGAACCAAAGTCATCATAAATCAGGCGAACCTCAACCCCCTGCTGCGCCTTTTTAATCAGGATCTTCAAAATGGTATCCCACATTTCTCCGGGAGCAATGATAAAATACTCCACAAGAATAAAGCGCTCAGCGGAATTCAATGCCTCCAGCATCTGTGGGAACGCTTCGTCCCCCAGGCAGTAATAATCCGCCACGCCCTCATATACAGGGTAATTACAGGAGTTCCGAATGAAATTGGAGGGTTTCATCGCTGCCGGCATGGCCGCCTCCAATTCTGCGCTGGCATCCGACTCCTCCTTCAGCAGCTCCTGGCCCTTCTGGTCAATGGAATGGAACCGATTATTCCGCTGAAATCCCAGCCGATAACCGCCCAGCAGCAGATAGATCAAGCCTCCAAACAGCGGGAAGAGCAAAATGGGAACAAGCCAGGCGATCTTATAGGCCGAAACACTTCGATTACAGATCAGATAAAGAGACACACCCAGGCTGATCAGCACGCACACCAAATAAAAATAAGGGAAGTAGGTGGAAAACCGCACGATCATCAGGACGATCAATGCAATTTGGACGATCAGGATCAGGGACACCAGGACCACCCTGTGGAGCAAGATGCTGACGATTCGTTTCAGAGAAATTTTCTCCCGCTGCTTTTTCAGTGTCTCGTTCCAAGTTCTATTTGACAACAACAGCATCATCTCCTAACCATTCTCGCAGCTGCTCCAGCATTGCTGGGTGGAGCATGGCGGTTCCGCCCAAACGGCGGCCGCTGTCCTCCAGATAAAGAATCACCCGCTCCGTGCCCGGGAACATGAGAAACAGCTTGGATACTTTTTGAAATACGGGCGCAGATTGTGATGGAATCTTCAGATAGAGCTTTCTGCTCTGAGAGACGCCCTTTGAGGGCTGACCAGACGGGCTGCTGTCCAGCAGGCTTCTGACTTTGTCACACATGATCTGAGGGGCCTTTTCGTCCCGGACAGAGATGCGTCCATCCACAAAGACAGGGATTCCCTCCTTCAGTAGGTCGCCGCATTCCCCTAAGGTTCTGGAAAAGACCAGTAGCTCCACATCGCCGGTATCATCCTCCAAGGTCACATAAGCCATCAAAGTGTTGCTCTTGGTGGTTTTGGTCTTAGCGGAGGTGATAACGCCAGCCAGGGTCACCTTCTGGCCATCCCGGAAGTGGGCGGGACCGTTCTCTTGATTGAAGTCCGCCATCATGGGGCCAATGGCCACCGCCTTAGCCCGTTTGACAATCTCCCGGTATTCATCCATGGGATGGCCGGACAGATAGAGGCCGGTGGTCTCTTTCTCCATCCTCATCAATTCCTGACGGCTGAATTCCGGAATATCAGGCAGAGGAATTTGAGAAATTCCGTTGTCCTCCTGGACACTGAAGCCGCCAAACAGGTCAAACTGCCCCTCCAGGTTTCTCTTTCGGCTGTCAGCAATGGAATCCAGAATGGTTCCATAGACCTGGATCAGCTGGGATCGTTTGCAGCCCATGGAATCAAAGGCACCGCAGCGGATCAGGTTTTCCACCACACGGCGGTTCAGGTCGCAGTTATAGGCCCGCTCACAGAACTCCTGGAAGGTGCAGAAGGGACCGTTGGCATCCCGCTCCCGGATAATCCCCTGAATGGCGCCCTGCCCCACACCCTTGACCGCCACCAGGCCAAAGCGGATATTTCCGTCCTCCACGGTGAACTCCGCACCGGACTGATTGATATCCGGGGACAGCAGCTTCAAGCCAAGCTCCCGGCACTCGGCAATATACTCAGCAACCTTGTCGCTGGATTCCAGCACGCTGGTCAGCAGCGCCGCCATATATTCGCCGGGATAGTAGTATTTCAGGTAGGCAGTCCGATAGGCCACAATGGCGTAGCAGACCGCATGGGCCTTGTTGAAGGCGTAGTTCGCGAAGTCATAGATCTGATCGTAAATGGCCTCCGCGATGTTTTCGGGAATCCCATTGGCAACGGCGCCGGGAATCCCCCGCTCGCCATCGCCGTGGACAAAGGTGGTCCGCTCCTTGACAATCTCCTTCTGCTTCTTCTTGGAGATGGCCCGGCGCACCATATCCGCCTGACCCATAGAGTAACCGCCCAGCTTTCGGAAGATCTCAATGACCTGCTCCTGATAGACGATACAGCCATAGGTAACCGACAGAATAGGCTCCAGAGAAGGATGTAGATAGGAGATCAGCTTGGGATCATGCTTACAGGCGATAAACTTTGGGATGGATTCCATGGGGCCGGGGCGATACAGGGCAATGATTGCGGTCAGATCCTCAACGGACTGGGGCTTCATGGAGACACAGACGCCAGTCATGCCGGCAGACTCCATCTGGAACACGCCGGAGGTTCTGCCCGCCGTGATCATCTGAAAAATGTTTTCATCGTCCTCCGGGGCATCCGCCACCGAGAAGCCGGGGTGCTTCAGACGGATCATCTTTTCCGCATCGTCCAACACGGTCAGGTTTCGCAGGCCCAGGAAGTCCATCTTCAAAAGCCCCAGTTCTTCCAGGGTGGTCATAATATACTGGGTCACCACAGAGTCGTCATTCTTGGCCAGCGGCACATACTCGTACACTGGCAGACGGGTAATGACCACGCCTGCGGCATGCTTGGACGCGTGACGGGGCATCCCCTCCAGCTTCATTGCCAAGTCCAGCAGACGACGGATACGCTCATCCTGATCGTACTTGTCCTTCAACTGTTTGGACAGCTGGAGGGCGTCCTGAATGGTAATGTGCAGGGAATTGGGCACCAGCTTGGCGATGGTATCCACCTCATTATAGGGAAAATCCAGTGCGCGGCCCACGTCACGAATGGCATTCTTGGCTTGGAGGGTGCCGAAGGTGACGATCTGTGCCACATGATCGCTGCCATACAGCTGCTTCACGTAATCAATGACTTCCTCCCGGCGGCGGACACAGAAATCAATGTCAATATCAGGCATGGACACCCGCTCCGGGTTCAGGAACCGTTCGAAGTACAGGGCGTATTTTTTCGGGTCCACATCGGTGATATCCATGCAGTAGGACACCATGGAGCCAGCCGCGGAGCCGCGGCCCGGGCCAACCGGAATCCCGCGGCCTTTGGCAAAGCTGATGAAGTCCGCCACGATGAGGAAGTACTCCACAAAGCCCATGCGGGAGATCATATCCATCTCGTAGTCCAGCTGCTCCCGATAGCCCTCAGGATTGTCGGGATACCGACGGGCAAAGCCCTCTTCGCAAAGCTTGCGAAAATACGCCTCCGCCGTATAGCCCTCAGGGCACTTGAACTCCGGCAAGTGGTATTTGCCGAATTCGAAGGTCACATTGCAGCGGTCTGCAATTCTCTGCGTATTTTCCAAGGCCTCCGGCCAATCCGGAAATAACTCCGCCATCTCGGCTTCAGACTTGATATAAAATTCATTTGTTTCAAAGCGCATGCGGTTGGGATCATCCACCGTCTTGCCCGTCTGGATACACATCAGGGTATCCTGAACCTCCGCGTCCTCCTTACGGAGATAATGGGCATCGTTGGTAGCCGCCAAAGGAATCCCTGTTTCCCGGTGGAGCCGGTAAAGCCCCTGAAGCACGGCAGGATCCTCCTCCAGGTGGTGATCCTGAATTTCCAGGTAATAGTTTTCCCTCCCGAAGACCTCCACCATTTCCAATGCGTGAGCCTTGGCCTTGTCATACTGCCCGGCCCGCAGCAGGCGGGGAATCTCACCTGCCAGGCAGGCGGACAGGCAGATCAATCCCTGGTGGTGTTCCCGGATCAGGTCCATATCCACCCGGGGACGTTTATAAAAGCCAGTTAAGTAGGCTTGACTGACCATATAGGACAGGTTTTTATAGCCATCCTCATTTTTGCAGAGGAGGATCAGGTGGCGGGCTTCTCCGTCCAGATTCCTGTCCCGGTCAAAGCGGGTGCGGGGAGCCACATAGACCTCGCAGCCGATGATGGGCTTGACGCCTTCCGCCAGGCAAGCCCGGTAAAAGTCGATCACACCATACATAACGCCGTGGTCGGTGATGGCCACTGCATTTTGGCCCAGCTCCTTTACTAGCTTCGCAAGCTCCTTGATCCGGCAGGCGCCGTCCAGAAGGGAAAACTCCGTATGAACATGTAAATGAACGAAAGACATTGACTTCTCCTCTTCCCGGACAATCTAACGGCGGGCCAGCAAAATCATCAAGCCCGCCACAGCAAACAACAGGCCGGTAACCCGCAGAAAAACGCTCAGTGCCAGGGGAAACTCCTGCCCAGCCTTATGCTTCTTGGGGGCTGGCTGATGGAGCTGGCCGGTAAAATTGATCTTTTGCAGCTGTTCCATGCGGTCCTTTGGCAGCATCGCCTTGGGAAACAGCATGGAAACCACGCCAATTACGATGAGCACCGCCCCTATCACTTCTTCCACATGGGTGGAAATCCATTCCATTGATTCAGCCTCCTGTCCGGCTCAGTTCCATTAGCTTTTTTAAACGATGATTGAATGAGGACTTGGTAACAGGCGGGTCGCACATCTCCCCCAGCTGGGCAAGGCTCAGCTCCGGGTTGTCCCGGCGCAGGACGGCGGCCTCCCTGAGCTTTTGGGGGAGCCGGTTCAGGCCGATCTCCTCCTCAACCTTGCGGATAGCCAGAAGCTGTTCCTGGGCAGCTGCCACAACCTTATCCACGTTGGCTATATCGCAGTTAGAGCGGCGGTTTGCCTTGTTGACCACGTTTTTATCCAGCTTGGCGGTGATGACCTCCATCCCGGCCACAGGGGCGCCCAAGGTGGTCAGCAGGTCGGCAATCTCCTCGCTCTGCTTGAAATAGACAATGTGATTGCCCTTCCGGGCGGTCAAGCGCCCCCGGAAGCCGCATTCCTCCAGCAGGCTGAAAAGCTCCCGGGTAACTGAAAGGTGGCTGGTACAGAACTCCAGATGGTAGCTCTTTGTGGGATCAGTCACAGAGCCGCCCGCCAGAAAGGCTCCCCGCAGGAAAGCCAGCCGGGATTCCGTATCCTCCAGCAGGCCGAAGTTGATGTGGAGGGCCAGAGTGGATTTCGGATCATAGCCGCAGGCGTCCATGATCACAGACAGCTGCGCCGGATCGTGGAGGACGAAGATATGTCGCCCCACATGGCCAGGTTCCGGCTGACGGTCGAAGCCGGTTCCGAAAGCCTTTTTGAAGAGCCTTGGAATCTTGGCGGCAAAGGTGGGGGACTGCGTCATAATGCGCAGCTCTGTCTGAGTAAAGCAGCTGCAAAACAGCAGAATCCCATAGGCCTGGGCCAGACAGAGATTCCGTTTCTTAGGCCAGTTTCTGCAGATTTCGTCCTTGACTCCGCCGGAATAGGACACCGCTCTCCCCCCTCTCTGTCTTGGGTTGCGCGGATCAAAGGAGCTTGACTTCCAGCTCCAGCTCCACGCCATACTTTTCTTTCACCTCCGCCTTGATGGCGTCGGTCAGTGCGAGCACGTCGGCGCAGGTTGCACCGCCCTTATTGATGACAAAGCCCGCATGCTTTTCGGATACCTGGGCTCCGCCCACAGTGCGGCCCTTCAGCCCGCAGTCCTCAATCAGGCGACCGGCAAAGTGGCCTGCGGGCCGCTTAAAGGTGGAGCCGGCACTGGGATACTCCAGGGGCTGGCTGGCCCGGCGCTTGGCGGCCAGCTCCTCCATCCGGGCACGGATCTGGGCCGGGTCCCCGGGGGTCAGCTCCACGGTGACAGAGAGGATCACATAGTCCCCGCCGTCAAAGCAGGAATGGCGGTAGCCGAAGTCCAGCTCCTCCCCCACCTTGGTGACCAACCGACCATCCATGGTCAGGCAGGCCGCTTCGGTGACAATATCCTTCAATTCTCCGCCGTAAGCGCCGGCGTTCATCACAGCGCCGCCGCCGATGGTGCCGGGAATTCCGTGGGCAAACTCCATACCAGTCAGGCCGGCGCTCAGGGCGGCCAAGGCCGCCTTTGCCATGGTGCAGCCCGCACCGATGGTCAGCCGGCTGCCCTCCGACCTGATCCCGGTCAGATTTTTGGTGCAGATCACTACCCGGTCAAGTCCTTTGTCGGGGGCCAGCACATTGCTGCCATTGCCCAAAACCAGAGGAGCCTCTCCGTCTTCGGCGCACTGACGCAGAACAGCGGTCAGCTCCTCCTGATTCTTGGGGAAAGCCATCCAGCGGGCAGGGCCGCCAATGCGAAAGGTGGTATGAGCGGACAGAGACTCCCAAGCCTTCCATTCAAGGCCCGGGCAGCGGGATAACAATTTTGCTTGATTCATATGATTAACCTCAATTAAGGATTCCATTTGATGGTATTGGATTAGTATAACACGAATATGGGAGAAATTGAATCCTTTGCACAAATTTTTATCATGTCATACCCTCAGGAGAAGTCTGGAAAGGGCTTCCATATCCTCTGCCACCGCTACCGCGCCGGCCTGCTCCAGTTCCTCCCGACTGCCATAGCCAAAGGACACGCCGATGCCGTCAATATCAAATTCCTTTGCTCCCAGAATATCATATTCCCGGTCTCCCACCATAACCACCTGAGAGGGATCAAAAATTCTCTCCTGCTCCAGAGCGTAGGCGATCACCTGGGATTTGGTCCCCCGGCTGGCGTCCATAGTGGCCCCGGCAATGCGGTCAAAATACCGGGCCAGCTCAAAGTGCTCCAAAATGCGGACGGCAAACTCCTCTGGCTTGGAGGTAGCTACAATCAGCCGCTTTTCCGCCTGCTTCAGCTGAGCCAGCAGCTCTGCCATACCGTCATAGACGGTACACTCAAAAATACCGGTATCCCGGTAATATTCCCGATATTTTGCCACCGCATCCTCTGCCTGCTTCGCTGTAAAGCTGTAATACCTGCGAAAGGAATCCCGCAGCGGTGGGCCGATGAAGGTGTACAAAGCGCGGCGATCCTCCACAGCAATTCCATATTTCTCCAGGGCATAGGCCACAGAATTGGTAATCCCCAAGCCGGGATCTGTGATGGTTCCATCCAAATCAAATAAAATCACTTGATATGCTTTCATCTGCTTCCCCTTTCACAATTTTCTGCTGTCAGTATACAAAAATTTCCGGAAACAGTCAACGCAGGTCTGAGATTCCACAAAAATGATACGAAATTTTAACTTGCATCTTCCGCCGCATTGTGTTATAAATATAAGCAACGCGAAATCAGAAAAGCTGTGAACGGGAAAATAGCATGTTTGTTTCACCCAGAGAGGTCTGGTCACCGGCTGAAAGCCAGACTGTGGAGCGTTGCTTGGTTCGCCCGGGAGCTTCCGCGGGGAAATACGCGGACGGTCGCCGCCGTTATCGGTTTGAGTGTGCATGGAATTCCATGCAAATGTGGGTGGTACCACGGAAGTTTTGCCTTTCGTCCCAGTTGGGAGGAAAGGCTTTTATTTTTCACAATTTGAGAGGTGTAAGAAGTGAAACAGAAACTTGAAACCATCAGACTTGAGGCCCTGAAAGCCATTGAGTCCACCGAGCTGGCTTCCGAGCTGGAGGCGCTGCGCGTTCGTTATTTGGGCAAAAAGGGTGAGCTGAAGGCGGTTTTGAACCAGATGGGCAAGCTGTCCGCCGAGGAGCGCCCCGCTATGGGCCAGCTTGCCAACGAGGTCAAGAGCGCTGTCAACGACGCCCTGGCCCGGCAGGCAAAGAAGCTGGACGAGCTGGCCATGAACGCCCGCCTGGCCGCCGAGGCCGTAGACGTCACCATTCCCGGCGAGACTGTAGAGCTGGGCCATCGGCATCCCATTACCGAGGTTATGGACGAGGTCAAGGATATCTTCATCGGTATGGGCTTCACTGTGGCGGAAGGCCCTGAGGTGGAGCTGGCGGAGTACAATTTCACCCGCCTGAACACGGAAGAAGGCCATCCTGGCCGCGAGTGGACGGATACCTTCTATATCACCGAGGGCGAAGCAGACCCCAAGAATGACGCCGTCCTGCTGAGGAGCCAGACCTCCCCCATGCAGGTCCGCACGATGGAAGCCAAGAAGCCCCCCATCCGCATTGTGGCTCCTGGCCGTGTTTACCGCAAGGACGAGGCCGATGCCACCCATTCCCCCATGTTCCATCAGATTGAAGGCATGGTGGTGGATAAGGGCGTCACCATGGCTGACCTGAAGGGTACCCTGAACGAGGTGATCAAGAGCCTGTACGGCGAGGAATCCGTCACCCGGTTCCGTCCCCACCACTTCCCCTTTACCGAACCTTCCTGCGAGGTTGACGTGCAGTGCTTCGCCTGCAAGGGCAAGGGTTGCTCCGTCTGCAAGGGCGAGGGCTGGATTGAGGTTCTGGGCGCGGGCATGATCCATCCCAAGGTTTTGAAGGGCTGCAACATCGACACCGAGGTGTACTCCGGCTGGGCCTTCGGCATGGGCGTGGAGCGTCTAGCCATGATGCGCTATGGCATCAATAACCTGAAGCTCTGCTTCGAAAACGACATCCGTTTTCTGGAGCAGTTCTAATAAGGAGGGTTTTTAAAGATATGATTCTTTCCAGAAATTGGCTGAATGAGTTCGTTCCCAACATCAGCGTGAACGAGATTGACGATAAAACATTTTCCGAGGCGTTGACCATCTCCGGCTCCAAGGTAGAGACTGTCACCGACCTGGGCGCAGAGATCAAAAACGTTGTGGTGGGCCGCATCAATGAGATTGTCCGCCACCCAAACTCTGACCACATGTGGATCTGCCAGATCGATGTGGGGATCGAGGTCACTCAGATCTGCACCGGCGCCTGGAATATCCATGTGGGCGACTTAATCCCCGTGGCAAAGCACAACAGCTATCTGCCCGGTGGCGTGAAAATCACCAAGGGCAAGCTACGGGGCGAAAAGTCCAACGGCATGCTGTGCTCCCTGAAAGAGTTGGGGCTGGATGAGCGGGACTTCCCCTACGCAGTGATCAAGGCCGCCGCTATCCTGGGCAACTATCACCCCATCGACCCCGCAAAGCCGTCTATCTCCGCTGACATCAAGGCCGGCGACAAGATTTTCGGCAAGGTCCTGGCAGGGCAGGTTCTGTCTGTGGAGACTGTTGGTTATAGCCAGTATAAGCTGGCCGTCTCCCTGAGCGGCCAGCCCGTAGAGGTGACCACCGATTGCTCCAACATTCACGAAGGTGATCTGTTGGCTGTAAACACCGCAGGCAACACCGTCTGCACCCTGGCCGATCTCCACGCCGAGCAGCGGGAGTTCCCCAATTGCATTGAAGACGGCATCTTCATTCTGAACGAAGAGGGCATCCATCCCGGCGACGATATCAAGCCCATCATTGGCGCTGACGACCATGTGGTGGAGTTTGAGATCACTCCCAACCGCCCTGACTGCCTCTCCGTCATTGGTCTGGCCCGGGAGGCCTCCGTCACCTTCAGGCAGCCGCTGAAGCTGCACACCCCTGAGGTAAAGGGCACCGACGGCACCTCCATCATTGACGACCTGGATGTGGAGATCGAGGAGCCTGAGCTGTGCCCCCGTTATACCGCCCGTATGGTGAAAAATGTCAAGATCGGCCCCTCCCCCAAGTGGATGCGGGAGCGTCTGCGTGCCTCCGGTGTTCGTCCCATCAACAACATCGTTGACATCACCAACTATGTGATGCTGGAATACGGCCAGCCCATGCACGCCTTCGATTTCTCCTGTGTGGAGGGCGGCCAGCTGTTGATCCGCCGCGCCCGGGAAGGGGAAGTCATTCAGACGCTGGACGGCAATGAGCGCAAGCTGACCACCAATATGCTGTGCATCTGTGACGTCAACAAGCCCGTCTGCGTGGCCGGCGTCATGGGCGGCGCAAACTCTGAGATTGTGGGCGACACCGCCGCAGTGGTCTTCGAGTCCGCCAACTTCAACGGCGTCTCTGTCCGCCGCACCGCCACCGCACTGGGCATGCGCACTGAGGCCTCCGGCCG
>CAZVVH010000003.1:0-31316 GCA_964630475.1 uncultured Oscillospiraceae bacterium
ACCCACCTCCCCTTGCACAGGGGAGGCTTTGGGCGGCTCCAAATTAGAAAAAACCGCCTTGAAAATTTCTCTTTCCGGGGCTGTCGAATAGCCTTTCTGACAGCCTCAGGCGGGAGCATCTGCATTCGATGCCCCCGCCCTTCCTTAGGCGATCCACCAACGAGGATATTCAGGCAATTCCTGCGACTCCCCGGCGTCCGCCCTATCTGTAACAGCCGTCGCTCCCTGCTCCGGCGGTGCCGGGGAGTTCGCTCTTGCTGTCCCTTTCAGTATATCCTCCCTGGACAGGAATATTCCGTCGAAAAATTTTCCTTCATACACCTTTCTTTTTCTCATAAGGTTGTACAAATCCTGAAAGGAGGCCCCGCCATGGAATTCACGGATACCGCATCCCTGTATTTGGCAGGCTTTGCCGTGGCAATCACCGCAATTATCATTTTCTGGAAGCCCCTAAAAGCCCTCTTCCGCCTGCTGGCCCGCAGCGCTCTGGGGGCAGGTCTGCTGGCACTCTTCGCTCCCCTGGGCAAGCTGCTGGGCATTCAGCTGGGGGTCAACCTGGTCAACGCTCTGGTGCTCGGCATTCTGGGCCTCCCCGGCTTTGGGCTGCTGATGATGCTGAACTGGCTGCT
The DNA here is from genome assembly GCA_964630475.1 of uncultured Oscillospiraceae bacterium. Classification (GTDB taxonomy): domain Bacteria; phylum Bacillota; class Clostridia; order Oscillospirales; family Oscillospiraceae; genus JAJQBJ01. The sequence continues at coordinate 630 of CAZVVH010000003.1, forward strand.
GCGCTGAATACGCAGACTGTGGGGCGGCGCCAGAACCGCAAGCGCCGCCACTCCTTTTTGCAATGCTGGCAAACTGTTTCAGGCACTCCGCTGTCAGATGGCATTTCCGATCGAGAAGCCGGAACGGATTGCCTTTTGCAGATTGGCAACCTTATTGCAGTCACCTATGATATAAAACTCAGGTGCGCAGATCCCGTAGGCCATAGCCTCTTCGGAATTGGCTGTGAAGCCGCAGGATACAACAACACTGTCGCAGGACAGCGCATGGGAGGCCCCGTCTTTATCGGAATAGGTAATGCCGTCGCTTCGGATCTCCGTTGTCACCGCATTCAGAATCGTGTGGAAGCCCTCCTGACGATTCAGGGCCTCCTCAAACATGGAATAGTAGTGTACCCGCCGCGCTTTGATTGCAATCACCTGCTGCCGGCACATTACGGTGACATCGTGCCCCTTTCGGGCAAGATACAGTCCGGTCTCCGCGCCGATCTCACCGCCGCCGACAATGATCACCTTATACCCCAGCTCCTTCTCACGCTCGAAGGCATCCACGGCCTGCATAAAGCTTGCATCCCCTGCGCCAGCGATCGGAGGAACCACCGGGGTCGAGCCTAATGCGGCAATCAGCACATCGTAGGACTGCTGCGCAATGTATTCCGGGTCGGGTACCCAGTTCAGCCGGAGATTGATCCGGGGATTTTCCCTGACCTTTCGATCCATATAATTCAGAAGTCTCAGCATGGGCCACTTGAAATCCGCATATTTGGAATGCCGGATCAGTCCGCCCAGTTCGGCGTTTTTCTCATAGATCGTCACATTATGTCCGCGGTTTGCCGCCTCCAGCGCCGCTTTCATGCCTGCGGGACCTCCGCCGATAACAGCGACCTTTTTCACCCGGTCGACCGGCGCGATCAGCTTATCCACACGAATTTCATTGCCCCACCGGGGGTTGACAACGCAGGCGCTGTGCCATTCGCTGCCGCTGTCCAGCATATGGCACTTGTTACACCGCAGGCATGGGACAACGTCCTCGCCCCTCTCCTCATATACGCATTTCCCGTACTCCGGATTGGAGACAAATGCGCGGGCCATGGACAGCAGATCCGCCTGCCCGTTTTTCAGGACATCTTCGCATTCATCCGGGTAGAACAGTCCGCTGCTGGCCGCAATGGCAATGCCGGGATTTGCCTTTTTTACCGTTTCTGCCATATAGACCCACGGTGTATGCTTCGGCTCAAAGCCGGTAGGGTGCTGAGAATCGATATGCGGGGACCGCAGGGTCATAATGTCGATCAGGCCCTTCGCGCGCTTTGCAAATTCGATGGTATCCTCCAATGTAACACCGGTGCTGTTCCCGTTTTCGTCCAACATATCGTGACCGGATACGCTGCATTCGATGATAAACCGCTCTCCGCAGAGCTCCTTGATCCGTTTGCAAAGGGTCAGCGAGAAACGCAGCCGGTTTTCCAGACAGCCGCCGAACTCATCCATGCGGTGATTGATCACCGGAGATATAAAGCGCGCGCCGAGAGTCGCCCGATAGGCCATATGGATATAGGTACCGTCAAACCCGCAGTCGGCGCAGATCTTCACCTGCTGCGCCCATTGCTCAATGAGCTCATAGATCATCTTCTTCGGCATTTCCTCCACAATATAGGGAGGAAATCCCTCCAGTGAGCCGCACCCTCCGGGGAACGGGCAGGGTACGTCCGCGCTGACATCGTAGCCCATCGGCATTGTCGGCATAATGACGACATTTGCCTTTGCCCCATAGAAATGCACCGCGTCCGCCAGCTGCGTCATATAATGCTGCGCACCTTCATTGCGGACGTCCCACTCCATATGGTGGCCGCTGGGATCCTGTTTCATATAGCAACCGTCGCACACTACGATCGCCGCGCCGTTCTGTGCCCGGCGGGCATAATGCATGATAAGCGCCTCTGACGGGAAGTTCTCCGCCGCCTGAATGTAGTGCGGCTCGCTGGGCGGTGCGATCATCCGGTTCCTTAGAACTACGCCGTTTGGCAATCGGTAGGGCGAGATCATATTCTGGTATCTGTGACTCATATCGCTTGCTCCTTCCGGGAATCACGTATTCGATACGCAAATTGCTCCATAGAAGAGAAATCAATAGGATCGCTGTTGATTTCTCAGGTGTTTTGTCATTCGTTTTTCAGATAGTCAGCAATGGACTCACCTGCCATATAGCCGCTCGTAAAGGCCCACGACAGGTCATTGATAAAGGACATCTTATCTCCGAAAAGATTGATAAACCAACCGCAACAGTTGTCTCCGCCGGCATACAGGCCGGGGATCGGACGCTTCTCCGTATCCAGCGCCTGCAAAGCGCTGTCAATCATGACGCCGCCGAAGCCGCCGTCGGAAACCGCTCCGCCGTATACCGCATAGTAAGGGCCACCGGTAAACGGCACCAGAAACTCTGCGGGCTTGAAGAAATCGAAGTCGGTTCCCACCGCGCAAAAGCGATTATACCGTTCCACCGTTTCCTTCAGGCTGTCTGCGGGAAGGCCGGTCAGCTCCGCAAGCTCCTCCAGCGTATCGGCTGTCTTATGCGGGAGAAGATTCTCCCGCAGTCCGGCGTCAAGCCGTTCGAGATAGTCCGGCGTCGGGGGCTTTACAAAGGGGCCTCCGTCAGCCTCGTTTCCGATTCCGTTCTGCCAGTTTTCGTAAATCTTACGCGCGATCCCCGCGTCAAAGATCGCATAGGCGCAGCAGCCCGGCTGGCGCATCAGCAGGGATGACGCCTCCAGCTCGTTTTTCTTTTCGTTAACCCAGCGTTTTCCATGCAGGTTAACGGAAATCGTCTCAAAGCGGGAGCCAAAGAAGTCCGCCCCGCCGGCCGCCTTCTGAATATGGGGACCGAAGAGACGCGCTGCAAAGAGCTTCCTGTCCACATAGCCGCCGGCTTTCTCGGCAAGGCCGATTCCATCGCCGGTACAGCCGGGATACATGTGGGCGGAATTGACAGCCGGACGATTATGGTTAAACTCCGGAACCACCTCTTCGCATATATCGCGGTCAGCAATCCAGTTGCCCGCCGCCAACATACAGGCCTTGCAGCGGATGGTCACAATGCCGCCTGGATCCTGTGCAATGACCGTACTGACTTTTCCGTCTCCGCCGCGGAGGATCTCCGTTGCTCTGCGCTGCGGAAGGAAGCGTATATCATACTGTTTTGCAAGGTCCAGCAGCACATTCAGAACATAATAACCGCCGCTGCGAACATTGTTCAGGGTCTGCAGGATCACATCTGGATCCTCCCCCGGCTCTCTGGGCGGGAATTTTGCAAAATCCTTTTCCATCTCCGGACATCGCTCGCAGATCCAGTCCACGAACTCGGACAGCTTATAGTAAGTTTTTCCGATGAGAGCCGGATCCAGCTTCCAGCAGGTCTCCTTGACCACTCGGTCGATGGTTTTCGGTCTGCGGTCGGCAACGCCGTGCTTCTGCTCGATCCGCGATCCAAAGGTCCGGAAGGCGCCTCCGTACCAGCCGCAGCCGCCAAGATGCTTTGTCCGTTCCAGAACCGTCACGCGGCAGCCGCTCAGTTCAGCCGCCCTGACCGCAGTCATGATTCCCGCTGCACCGGCTCCGATGATAACTAGATCCGTTTCCAGCTCCTCCGGCTCATGGGCAGGAATATCGGCAGGCTCCGTACTGCACCCCGCCGGGTCAAGAATCGCGCCGAAATGGCAGACCCTTCCGCACAGGCCGCACTCGATACACTTTTCCGGCTCGATCCGGAATGCCTCGCCCTCGTCACAGATCGCGCGGGCGGGACAGCGGTCTACGCATTGATGGCATTGGTAGCATGCATTCCCAACAATTGAATAACTCATTGATTATCACACCCTGCGTTTTTAATCCCCGCTGAAAATACGGCTGACTGCGAGAATGCAGTACCTGCTACAGGCTAAATCCTGCAGCAGGTACTGCGTTAAGACATCAAATTAGAGGCGCGTATGTGTTGTCATTATCCAATGTCGCATATAGCTCTGGTGCTTCAACCCAGTTATTCGGCGGATCAATCATGTTATAAGAGGTGTACCCTGTCACCGGTTCAGCAATATAAGGAGGATCATCTCCTTCATGAGGGGGCTCTAATTCAGGATGTTTTAAGAACTTATACCGCTCCACAGCCCAATTTTCACAATCAAGCCCACATCCCGCAATTCCTTGCACCTGCTCATGAAGATATTTCCACACGCCATCTTCCTCGATGAAGTCCGAACCATATACCTCCCAGAAGAGCGCTGCGAATTTTCTCTTGTCTGGGTTTAGGCGCGAGTGAATAATTCCCGGGGTTATATAGTAGGCACGGGCGGTTTTCCCATCCTCTGCGACTTCAATGATGTCGTTGCAAAGGGAGTGTACGGCAGCTTCCATAATCGGGCGCGGATCTTTTCCCGCAATTTCCGGATAAATATCGAATATTTCCATCCAATGACGGAATGCTTTTTTGTCATAATAACCGACAGAGCCGTACCAGATTTGATCAAACCCTCTCATACGACCAAAGAAATGTCCCCAACAGGCATTTTTATCATGCGACCAAATATTACCCCACTCTCCGGTTCCATCAGCGCGGGCGTGATAATACGCATGCCTTGCTTTTACAGCTTCACAATCCGTTGCCGCAGCCGCATTATGAACGCGCTCTTCTAAAGTAAGTTCTCTCATTTGTAATTATGTCCCTCCCCTGATTTCATTTGATAGGTTTTGCTTTCATGGTAACCTTCAGGGCCATAACTCTCATCATCAGACCAACTTTCATAAGGCCTTGGCTGACTCGGATAATCGTCCCACCAATTAAAAAACGGTTCATGCACTCTTTTCGAGATTGTCGGTTTCCCAAATTCCACAATCACGGGATCCGTCGCATCATCAGTATAAACTGGGCCATCCTCATAACAAGTTCCGGCTTCACAAACCAAGTCATTTGCAATCATGATATGCCAGATTTTCCAACCATCATCTTCTTTGACGAAGTCCACGCCAATTTTCTCAGGTATCCACAATGCAATTGCCAATCCATCGCCGCTAGGCCGTGTTTCTTGCCCTACGCAATAAAACAGTCCACGTGCTGTTTTTCCGTCTTCCGCTATGTAAATCAACGGGGTTGTCACAGGATGAAAGCTGAACCATCCAATCCCATCACCCAATTCTTTATTGACTGATTCTTTTTTGAGATCGCCTGTAACTGCCATTTTTACAAACTTTGGATTTCCATTCTTATCTAACGATAATGCGATGAAAACCTTTGATTTCTCTGTGCCGCGCCCACGCTTTTTTCCTGCTGTGGGGCCACCAAAATAGATATCATCAAATTCAACCATGCCTTCCAGTAGATGCTGAGAGTCACGTTGTCCCACGGCAACTCTGATTTGCCTGAGCATATACCAAGCCGTCTTATAGGTGACACCGACAATAAAGGAAAGCTGCAACGCAGAAATGCCACGTTTATTATGAGTCACAAAATACATAGCGAGAAACTATTTATGTAGCGAAACGTGGCTGCGGTGCATAAACGTTCCGGCAGTTACAGAAGTCTGATGGCGGCATTCAGCGCACTGGAAACGGCCATTTTATACGCAAATGCCTTTTCGCTGGGCAGCAGGTTTTCCCTCTGGATATTGCTGTCCACCATGAGAATTGCGGCCTCATCATCGGTCATGTCCCGCACCAGCACCGGGAGCTTGTCCATCCCCAGTTTCAGCGCCGCCGCTTTTCGCCGGTGCCGGAGATGATCTCATAGCCCTCCCCTGCCGGTCTGGCCAGCAGCGGCGACAGAACGCCATACTCCCGGATGTTGTCGCACAGGACCTGCATTTCCTCGTTGTCCTTCACCTGAAAGGGATGGCCTTGGAAGCCCCGCAGCTGATCAATTCGGATTTCCTGCACCTGCTCCTTCATTGTTCCGCACCCCCTCTCGGGTAAACGCAGTCATCGGGAATGGCGGCGCAGACGTCGATCTGCCACCCGGGCTTGTCCTTCTTCTCTGCTCCCGGCTGCTCCAAAACCATGGAATAGAGGTAGCCGGGAATCGGCACATTTGCGGATTTTGCCATAAGCAGGGGCGGAAACCCCTGATTTTCCTTGCTTTTTGGGGGCCTTCTCCATTTTGGCCCTGATGTGGGTACAGAGGAACTGGGGCACTTGGAAATGGTTGGCGCAATTGTGCATCAGCTCACAAGGAACCTCACCGACGATGACATTGAAAAGCACCCTGCCTTCGCCCCCTATTTTGTGGATCATACTACCGGCGTATATCCCACGGCCGCTTCTGGTTTTCCCTGGTCAGCGGCTTCTATCCAGGTAGCAGGCGACCCGATCTGTGACCTGACTGAGGATTTGGCAGCAGAGCAAAAGGCTCGCGTTACCTATGACAATATTCTGATCCTAGCCAAAGACGATCCGGATGTCACCGATGCCATTCGATTCCTGCGTGAACGGGAGATCGTCCATTTTCAGCGCTTCGGTGAGGCCATTGAGTTGACCCGCCGGAGGCTCAATGAGAAAAACATTTATCTGATGAATCCCGCATTCGGTCAAAAAAGGCCCTCAGAAAACCGTTCCTGATCTGGAAGAATGGCCTCATTTGTGCTAAGATAGAACAGATCTAATCAAAGGCAGAAAGAGGTCCTTCCCTTGTACAAACTCCGAGAATCCAAATTATACGGCCCGATTATGATGGTGCTGGCTGCGGCTTTGTTCGCCACCGGCGGCCTTTTATGTAAAATGAATCCCTGGTCAGCCTTCGCCATCAACAGCTGGAGAAACCTGATTGGCGGCCTGCTGATCGGCTGTTATCTGCTGGCCACACATCACAGGCTTAAATTTAACCTGTCGGTTTTCCTGGGGGCTGTCTGCATGTTTGGGGTGACGACGCTGTTTGTTCTGGCCAATAAACTGACCACCGCTGCCAATGCTATCGTACTGCAATACACGGCACCGGTTTGGATTGTAGTTCTCATGGCGTTGTTTTTCCATGTAAAGCCCACCAAGCTGGATATAGGCGCTATCTGCGTGGTCTTTGCCGGAATCCTGTGTTTTTTCTTTGAGAACATTTCCGCCTCCGGCGGCTTAGCCGGCAACCTGGTTGCTGTTACAGCGGGATTGTTCTATGCCGGCGTTTTTATGCTGAATTCCTTTGAGCAAGGGGACGCCCTTTCGTCTATGTTTTTTGGGCAGTTTTTCGGCGGACTTTTGCTCCTGCCCCTGGCCCTTCAGGAAACCGACTACTCCGCCGTTCCTGTGGTTACTGTCGTGGGGCTTGGCCTGTTCCAGGTGGGCCTGGCCTACATTCTCTTCAATGAAGGAACCAAATACACTCCACCGGTCACCGCTTCCCTGATTGCCGGGATTGAGCCGATTCTCAACCCAATTCTCGTGGCTATCTTCTGGAAAGAAATCATCGGACCGCTGTCCATGGTTGGCGCAGTGATTGTGGTGCTTGGAATTCTGGTATATCAAGTGAAAAAATCCAAAGAATGAAAATAGAGCTTCTCTGCTTTTGACAGAGAAGCCCTTTCCCCTTTTATACTGATTTGTGGAGGCAGCATCAAATGATTATTCCACTTTCAGCAGCCTATGCCAAAGGTATCCCTCCCGGATACCGCTGCCGCGGATCTCCACAGAACCTGTCCCCAGGCGCTTTGCCAGACTTTCCAGAATCAGGAGGCCCGGAATGACGGTGTGAACTCGGTCTGGGCAGATTTTCAAAATCAGATCAATGCTTTGTCGATCCTGCCTGCAGATCGTTTTCCGCAGTGCCTTGAGCTGATCCAGTGTCAGGCAAGTATTCTCTTCATCAAGGGCAAAGGCTCTGTTGGCCAGCCTTAAAATGGCCCGGGCACTGCCGCCCACTGCGCAAAGCTGTTCACTGTGTGCAAACCCGTTCAATTCTTCTTCATCGAAAACCTGGGCAATCAGCTCCTTCATTCGTTTCTGTTCCTTTTTGGTAGGCAGCACCCCCTCTTTGACACAGCGGGCATAGAGGTTTAGAGAGCCGATGGAAAAGCTGCGGCACCGATGGGGGCCATCTGCGGTAAAATAAGTGATCTCCGTGCTGCCCCCGCCGATATCCAGCAGAATTCCTTCCTCCGCATGAATACTCCGGCGGACTCCATAATAGCCTATGGCGGCCTCCTCGCTTCCGGAAAGAAGATCAATGGTCAGGCCGGTTTCCCTCTGAATGGCCGCAATGGCATCGTCTGTGTTGCTGATATTGCGCAGGGAAGCTGTGGCAAAAACTGCGGTTTGGTCAATCTCCAGATGGGACAGCAGCTGCTGAAGCTCACGGAGCGCATCGCAGGCCCGCCGAATTCCATCAACGGTAAGAACGCCGTTCTCCACATAACTGGCCAGGCCCGCCACAATTTTATTGTGAAACAGCTCCCAGCTGTTTTGCCCCTCCACTTCGCTGACGCACAGCCGAATGGTGTTGGAACCAATATCAATGATTGCGTATTTCATTCTTTCGTAAGTCTCCTTTTCATCCACCGAAGTGCCGGTTCCCAAATACGCGCCGGCTTTACAAAGCGTTCTCCGGCGGCATAATAGGGTTTTCCTGTTTTGGCCCGCTCACCGGCACCATTTGCCCTGCCTCCTCATAGGCCAAGCGGAAAAAGTACTCTTGAGAATTGACCGGCGGCTCTGCTGTTTTCATGCGGCAATAGGTTCCGTCCGCTTGCAGCTCCCAGGCCTGTTGATTATCCTGAAGCATGGTGTCAAACATAAATCGGATCTGCTTGCGCAGCTCCGGTGAATCAATAGGGGCCGCCACCTCTACCCTCCGCAGCGTATTGCGGGTCATAAAGTCCGCTGATGAGATATAAATCTTCTCTCGCTCCGGTGTTCCGAAGAGGTAGATGCGGGAATGCTCCAAAAACCGTCCCACAATGCTGATTACCCGGATATTCTCGGTCTGGCCGGAAATCCCCGGAATCAGGCAGCAGATTCCCCGCACCACCATGTCAATCTTAACCCCCGCACGGGACGCCTCAATCAGGTGGTCAATGATCCGTTTATCCGTCAGGGAGTTGATCTTGATCCCGATGTACGCCCCTTCTCCCTGTTGAGCATGGGCGATTTCCTCGTCAATCAGATCAATCACGCGGTTTTGGAGGCAATGGGGCGCCACCAGCAGCAGACCACTCTCTGTGACAGTCTCCCCCAGCGCCAGGGCCTGAAATATCGCAGCGGTATTGGCTCCAATCTTCTGCGCATGGGTCAGCAGGACAAGGTCCGTATACTGCCGGGCGGTCTTTTCATTGTAATTGCCGGTGCCAATTTGGGTGAAATACTCCGGTTCCGCCGCCGTCCGCCGGGTGATCAGGCACAGCTTGGAGTGAACCTTATAACCATTCAAACCGTAAATCACTTGGCAGCCTGCATTTTCCAGCCGCCGGGACCACTCAATGTTATTCTCCTCGTCAAACCGGGCTTTCAGCTCCACCAGCACCTGAACGTCCTTTCCGTTTTCCGCCGCCTCGATCAGGGATTCCACAACCTGGCTCTGCTTGGCTACCCGATAAAGGGTCATACGGATGGAAATGACCGCGGCATCGTTGGCCGCCTCCCGCAGCATCCGCAGGAAGGGCTGCATACTGTCAAAAGGATAGGCCAGCAGCTTATCCCCCTCCCGGATCTGCTCCAGGATAGGGCAATCGCCGTCAAATTGGGCAGACTTCTGAGGTACTCGCCGGGGGTAAAACAGCCACTCCTTCCCCCGCAGAAGATCCTGAAATTGGAAAAGGAAGGACAGATCCAGCGGTGTGGAATAGCGAAACACCGCATTGCGATCTACGTCAACCTCCCGGCACAGCCGGTTCACAATATCAATGCCCAGCTCCCGGGACATCTCTAGCCGGACCGGCGTCAGGCGCTTCCGCTGCTTCATCAGTTTTACCATAAATTCCCGGTAATCCAGGTCCTCATCATAGAGGGCATCCGCATCAATATCCGCGTTTCGGGTCAGGCGGATCAGAGACTTTGACTCCACTGTATACTCACGAAATACCCGGTTAATGCAGTGAAGGATCAGTTCCTCAGCTAACATATAAGTCCCCGGCTCAGCGGGCACCGGAATCAGCCGGGGAAGTACATTGGCTCCACAGGAGATGATTCCCAGCTTGGTTCCGCCATTCTTCCGGTTCCTGCCGGATTTCTTTTGAAGGGAAGCCACTGCATAGATCTCATTGTTTCGAAGGAATGGAAAGGGCTGCCGCTTGCCCACTATGGCCGGAGAGAGAAACAGCACAACCTTTTGATCAAAGTAGTGCTCCAGCTCCTGGCTTTGGTCAGCTGTGATCTTGTGGAAGTCCACCAGGCGTATCTGGTTTTCCTCCAGCTCGCCCATCAGCTCGGAATAGATTTCCTCCTTCCGACGGTTGAGACGTCGGACATCCTCTAGAATGGCGATCAGCTGCTGCCGAGCGGAGAGATTGGTTTTATTCTCCCGAAGCTCTTCATCCAGGGACATCTGATCCACCAGAAACCCCACCCGCACCATGAAGAATTCGTCCAGATTGCTCTGATATATGGACAGAAAGGACAGCCGCTCACACAGAGGAACGTGCTTCCTAGCTGCTTCCTCCAGCACACGCTCATTGAATTTCAGCCAGGACAGTTCCCGATTGGCATAGACCTGATTATTCATTTCTTCCATCCTCTTTTCGCTGGTCATGGCCAGATAATATCAGTCTCATTCTATCCTGATGACGGTTTCCCCTCCGCCACAGCCGTGTGAAATCCTGGTAAAGTTTATGTAAATCGCCCCCATTTCATTCCATTCTTGCAGAATCATTCAGAAATGCAGCGAAACGCAAAAAGCAGGAACAATTTCTCACATTGGCAACATAAAATCTCAATTCTGAACCATACTAATCGCCAAGGAGTTGATCACGTGAGAACTCAGACATTTTATCTGAAACAGAAGCCATGTATTCTTGGCTGGGGAAGCGTTGTCGGAAAAAAGGAAAGCGAAGGTCCGTTACGGGATACCTTTGGACAGATTTTTATGGATTCCAGAGCTGGACAAAAGACCTGGGAGGAGGGAGAATCCGTATTCCAAAGGACGGCCATGGAGTTGGCCATGGAAAAGGCCAGACTGAAGGCAGAACAGATTCAGGCCATCTTTGGCGGCGACCTGCTGAATCAATGCGTCACCACCTCAGGCAGCCTAAAGGATCTGCATATCCCCTTTTTCGGGCTTTACGGGGCTTGCTCCACTATGGCTGAGGGACTTGGGCTTGCGGCGCTACTGTGTGACGGAGGTTATACGGAGCACTGCGCCGCCATCACCTCCTCCCATTTCTGCACGTCCGAGCGTCAATTCCGGACCCCGCTGGAGTATGGCGGCCAGCGCACCCCCACTGCCCAGTGGACAGCAACTGCCTCCGGCGCAATCATTCTGGGGCAGGGTGGCTCCAACATCAGAATTACCCATATGACGGTGGGGCAAATGATCGACCGGAATATCTCGGATGTGAACAACATGGGAGCGGCCATGGCTCCTGCCGCCGTTTCCACGCTGACCAGCCATTTTCACGACACAGGTAGGAAACCAGATTACTACGATCTCATCGTCACCGGTGACCTGGGAAAAGTGGGCAAAGAAATTGTCACGCTCTTTATGAAGCGCAATGGATATGACTTAAGCGAGAATTACAATGACTGCGGCGTTTTGCTGTACGATGCGAAAAAGCAGGATGTTCACTGTGGAGGCTCCGGCTGCGGCTGTTCCGCAGCCGTGCTCTGCGGGCACCTTCTGGGCCAGCTGGAAAAGGGAGCGCTGCACCGCCTGCTCTTTTGCGGGACCGGCGCCCTGCACTCCACCCTGTCCTTGCAGCAGGGAAAATCCATTCCCGGCATCTGTCATGCGGTTGCAATCGAGACCTAGGATAAGGAGGAACAGTGATGGTATTTCTCAGAGCGTTTCTATGCGGCGGGCTTCTCTGCCTGATCGGACAGCTGCTCATTGACCTGACCGGCCTGACCCCGGCCAGAATCCTCAGCAGCTATGTGGTTGCAGGAGTATTTCTCGGCGCCGTGGGGCTGTACGGACCGATCAAAGAGTGGGGCGGCGCAGGCGCCACCGTTCCGCTGACCGGCTTCGGCTATCTGCTCTATCAAGGGGTCAAGGAGGCTGTCACCAAGGACGGCTTCCTTGGGATCTTCACCGGAGGACTGACCGCAGCCGCAGGCGGTATCACTGCCGCAGTGATATTTGGCTTTCTGATGGCCGCAATCTTCAAGCCCGGCGATAAAAGCTGAACCCTTCCGCATAAAGGACAATCCCGAATGCCAATGTGCATCCGGGATTGTCCTTTAATCATCCGTTATATTTCGTTCAAAAAATCTGCCAAGCTGGGGTATCTCTCGCCGCGCAGGCCTGCCGTCTCCGGGGCGCAGACCAAGGAATTCAAAATCGCCTCATTGACAGCCTCCGCCACAGCGCGGAAGGTACCGTCCAGCAGCTCTTCCCGCAGAATCTGCTGGGGCAGAATGTCCGGGCCCTTTGCCGGAATCCGGTTGGCGGTGGTAAAGCCCAGCATCACTTCCCCGCTTCCATGGCCGGTATAGGAGCCAGTCCGGGCAATCCCGACTCCTGCCCGGCGAATCATGCGCTTTAGCTGTCGGGCTGATACCGGAAGGTCGGTAGCAATAACGGAAATGATGGAACCGCGATCTTTTTGCACCTCCACAGGCTGTCCTTGGCGGGCTCTCCACGCAAGGGCCTTCTGTCCAAGGGGCGTTCCGTTGAGGGTAAAATCCTTCATGGCTCCAAAGTTACTCTGCACCAAAGCGCCAATGGTGTATGTCCTCCCATCAATGGGCAAAACCCTGGATGCGGAGCCGATGCCCCCTTTAAACCCATAACAAAGGATTCCTGTTCCCGCTCCAACAGCCCCCTCTTCAAAATCCACACCTGCCTGCCGGATGGCCGCCTGAACATCCTGGGCTGTGACGGCACGATTTTGAATTTCATTGATGCGGCTGTCGTTGCACTCCCCCACCACAGGGTTCACGGAATAGACCTCCACCCCATCCTGGCGGCAGCGCTTCAAAACATAGTCCAGCAGGCCGTCCCAGACCAACCCCACGTTCAGCGTATTGGTCAGAGCGATGGGCGTTTCCAAAACACCCAGTTCCTCCACCTGCAGCAGTCCAGTGCTCTTTCCGTAGCCGTTATGTACATAGCAGGCGGCAGTATATTTCCGCAGGAAGCTGTTATCTGATCCGGGAAGGATCACGGTCACGCCGGTATGATTTCCGCCCCGATGGATGGTCTGGTGTCCCACCAGTACACCGGGCACGTCTGTGATTTGATTGCGGGGGCCGGTGGACAGCTCCCCCAGGGAAATTCCGTAATCCCGAATCCGTTTCCGCTCACTCATGTGTCCCGCTCCACAAAAACAGTCTCCGCCGGGGAAGCTGGCTATCGGCGGCCGAACAGGCAGGGGCCGCTGCCTCCGCCTGGGATATCCTTGTCCGAATGCTTTCCATGCGAGCATCCAACTCCGCACTGAGCTGCGCACATTCCATCAGCTCCTGCGACAGCTCCTCTGCCTTGTCCGCAGGAATATCCTTTTTATAGCGCAGCTTATGCTCCAAGCTTGCCCAAAAATCCATCGCAATGGTGCGAAGCTGCACCTCCACCTTCATATTGCGCTTCTCATTCTTTAGAAAGATGGGGGTCTCCACAATCAAATGGAGGCTCCGGTACCCGCTGGGCTTGGGATTTGCGATATAGTCCCTTCGCTCAATCAGCGTTACATCATCCTGGTTCAACAGGCAATCCGCCAGCATATAGATATCCTCTGGGAAGGAGCAGATGATTCGAACGCCCGCCACGTCCCAGATGTTTTCTTCAATGGATTTTAAGGTCAGTGGGATATCCTTCCGGCGCACCTTTCGCATCAGGCTGTCCACGGATTTCAAGCGGGTTTTGATCCCCTCGATTGGATTCCTGTCATACTGAAGGGAAAACTGTTCATTGAGCACCTTGAATTTCGTCTCAATCTCCATGATTGCGCACCGGTAGCAGGACATAAGCTCCTCAAAGGGCGCCTTGTTCTTCTGAATATAATCAAGGAACCGGTCGGACATCAGATTATTCTGGATAAACTGATCCCGGCGCTGTTCTGCAATTTCGTCAATGTACATGCAAATATCCTTTCTATTCTTACAGGGATGTCGGCTTTTGTGCCTTACACGCCACGCGCACCATAATCACCGTCAGGGCCAGTCCCAAAACCGCGCTGACGTAGGTAGCCAAATAGAAGCCCTGATAGCCCAGTCCTGTGACAAAAACAGCTGAACAAATGATATTGGTGCCACCGGAAGGGAAAAGCAGATCAGCGTGGACCGGCTGGGGCCATCTGTCAGGGAATTCTGCGTGGATTCTATACTCCTTTGGATTTCTAAGGGACGAGCGGAGCGATGACGGTGCCCTTCATTTGGATTTCTCCGGCGTTGACCAGCTCCAGGATGCGCGCCCGGGCGGTGACATGCATAAACCTGCGGTTCATGGTGGCGGGATTGGACACGCCCGCCGCTTTCATAAATTCAATCTCCAGTGCATCAATTTCAATGGGCCCGCTGATGATCCGACGCAGGATATCATACAGCTCCAGCTCTTTGTGAATGTTGAGATCAATGGTTTCGGAAAGCTCCTCCGGTGGTATAACCCCCTTGTGGGCGGCTAGGTAGAGCGGATAGCTCAATTGGCGCAGCTTCTCCATACTGAGGATGGATTCCGTAATGTCCCGCATAAAGGGGATTTTGGCGGTCCGGATCCGATTCACCGTCATAATGGAGTCCCCCAAGCAGCACACCCCATCCGGCGTCACCACCAGTTGATGTCCGGCGGAATGCCCAGGGGTGGCAATGATCTCAAAGGGCATTCCGTCAATTTCCAGCAGTCCCTCCCGGGGGATTTCCGTGATTGGGTAGGAAAACTGAGAACTCCAAAATGCAGCGTCCTGCAGCTCCGCCGAGGAGGCAAAAATTTCCGTTCCATAGCGGGAGACCAGGGCAGGATTGTTGGCAACATGATCCACATGGAGGTGGGTGCAGATCACCGCCCGAACCCGCAGCCCCTCCTTTCCCAGCTGGTCCAATAGATCCGGGGAGGGCTTTGTGCCGGAGTCAATCAAAATTGCAGCCCCATGGGATTTATATACGGCCACCTCTGCCAATCCCACAGAAATCGTGTATGTATTTCCGATCAGACGCTGAAATGTCACAGGGCCACCCGCTCCTTTTTCTCCAAGGCAGTCAGCAGTGATTCCCCGTCCGGAACAAAGGCCACCTCGTTCAAAATTTCTCTGCTTAAAAAGCCATCAGCGACACACTGCTCCAAGAGCTTCTGCAAAATATCATAATAGCCAAAGGCATTCAGAACGCCAATCTTCTTGTCCATCTCCCCCAGCGAGTTCAGAACAAAGGCCTCAAAGAACTCGTCAAAGGTGCCAATTCCGCCCGGTAGGATGGCAAATGCATCGCTGTTCTCCTCCATAGCGGCCTTTCGCTGGCTCATGGTCACCGTTTTGATCACCCGGGTGCTGCCCCGGAAGGTATAATCTGCCCGGTCAAAAACCATGGGGACCACGGCAATGACCTCTCCACCGGCCTGAACGACGGCGGAGGCTACCGCCCCCATGATCCCCCTGTTGTAACCACCATACACCAGCGTATGTCCACGCTCCGCCAGCAGACGGCCAACGGCTGTTCCCAGTTCATAATACTTTGGGTCCAAGGCCTCTGAGGCGGAGCAGTAAACGCATATTCTCATAATGATCCTCCAATTGATAAAGCTGCATAGTTGATTATATGACAAACGGCCCCTTCACGCAAGCCGTAAAAAGTGAGACCGGATTCCCATCCGATCTCACAGGACTCCTTTTATAGCCTAAACCGGTAGCCTGCTCCCCGGACTGTCTGAATATATTTCGGGTTTGCCGGATCCGGCTCAAGCTTTTCCCGAAGCCGGTTGATATGTACGGCTACTGTGATATTATCCCCCATGGCGTCCATCCCCCAAATCCGCTCATAAAGGGTTTCCCGATTGAACACCATATTGGGGTGGCGGGCCAAAAACAGAAGCAGCTCGAACTCCTTGTTCTTTAGTTCCACTTCCCTGCCCTCCACCCGGACGGTTCTGGTCTCCGCATCAATGGAAATATCTCCAGCCTGAAGCAGAGAGCCTGTACCCTGGCTTCCGCCCTTAATACGGGCATATTGAGCCAGGTGCGCCTTGACCCGGGCCACCAGAACGCTGGGCGCAAAGGGCTTCTCAATGTAATCGTCCGCACCAACACCCAGTCCCCGGATCTTGTCCTCATCCGCCAGACGGGCTGTCACAATCAAGATGGGAATATCCAGCTTCTGACGGAGGGCGCCGCAAACCTGAAAGCCATCTGTGCCGGGCAGCATCAGGTCCAGCAAAATCAAATCGTAGCCTCCGCCCAGCGCCTCTTGAATGCCGCTTTTGCCATCCGTCACAATATTCGCTTGAAAGCCCTCCATCTGGAGATAGTCCCGCTCGATCTCTGCAATGCCGAGATCATCTTCGATAATCAGGATTTTACTCATGGCTGCTTATCCTCTATTTCCGGCAGATAAATCACAATTTCCAGGCCGGTGGGCAGAGCATTCCTGGCATAGATCCGGCCATTCATCCGCTTGACAGCGTTGGCAGCAATGGCAAGGCCCAATCCGCTGCCCTTTCCGGGGTTCTTTCTGGCAGGATCGCTACGGTAAAACACATCGAACAGCTTTGGCAATGCCTGCTCCGGCACGCCGGGGCCGTCATCTTGAAGGCTCAGGCACAGCATACCCGCCGTTTTGGACAGAGAAATGCTCAGATGGCCCCATTCTTTATTCTTATATTTCCAACTGTTGTCCACGATATTGGCCAGAATGCAGTTCAACTGATCCGGGTCGGCGTAGACATCTCCTTCTGTGGTCTCGGCAATGGAAATCTCCAATCCCTTTTCCAGGTATTCCGGGGCCATGGCCTGCACCAGCTCCTTGACTTCCTGGCTGAGATTCAACCGCTCTGGATAATCGGGATAGTCGCCCAGATCCATCTTCGTGAACTGCATCAGCCGGGAGACCATGCGGATCATCTCGCCGGCCTTATCCCGAATCATGTGCAGATAATGCAGCCGCGCCTCTTCCGTCTGCGCAACCCCATCAATCAGGCCGCTTGCATAGGCGCTGATATTGGTCAGCGGGGAACGCAGATCGTGAGAAATCCCCGCCAGCAGCTCCTTCCTGCCAGCTTCCTGTCTTTGGGTCAGCTCTACGGATTCCTTCAATCTGCGGGCCATACCGTTGAAGTTTTCACAAATCGGCGTGAACTCGTCCTGTACATTGTACTCAATCTGATAGTCAAGATTCCCTTCGCTGATCTCCTGTACGCCCCGGGCCAATACCTCCATTGGCTCCTGGATTTTCTCAAAGGCAAAGCGGATCAAAAAGCGGTTTGTCAAATAAGTAGAAATAATCACACCGAAGATCAGGATCACAATGGAGCAGCCAGTTAAGATCCTCAGCTTGCTGAAAGTAGGGGGAATCAACTGGCCAGATAGACAAATCTGATACTCGATCCCATCCCGGCTGGCAATAGAAGCATAGAGGGCACGATTCTCCACAGAAATATAGCCGTTTCCTCCGGCGTCCAGTATAGCCGTCCTCAATTCATCATCGAAGGAACCCTCCACCCCGTTGGAATATATCATTTCACCGTCCCCATATATCACAAGGCAGATATTCCCCCAGCTGAAACGGGCACTGATTGTATCAAGAGAATCATAGAGGTTTTCCCCCGTATCCGCAAGCAGGGCCTCCGTCACCTCGTAGTTATACTCCTCACAGGCGGTATAAAAGTCAGTGCTGTCCATGAAACGGGAATTGGTATTCCGCAGCGCCCACAGCCAGATCAGCCCCATGCAGACACAGAAAATGACTGTGGTAATGACCACCGGGATGATCAGCATCAACAAGTTGGAAATGGCCAGCCGCTGCCGAATGGTCATATTCTGATATGCTTTTCTCATAAAATCTCCGCCCTTCCCGCCGTGAACCGACTAAACCGAGCTTTTTATTTATTATAGACCTTTGCACGACAATTGCAACGCGAATTCTGCACAGAAAATGGCCGGCCTGAAGGATCAGACCGGCCGCAAAGGTTTTTTACTATGCTATGGAATTACTGCTTTTCAGGGACAGTGTAGTTTGCAAACTTCTCCAGCATCTTTCTGGGGTCCTGGTGCTCACGCTCGAAGCGAACGCACTTCTCATAACCGGGAATACCGGCCAGATACTTTGCGATCTTCTTCAATTCTTCCAAGGGATATCGCTGCATCATGCAGATGGTCTCCATCAGTGGGGAGCCGCCGCCATGGAC
Organism: uncultured Oscillospiraceae bacterium; assembly: GCA_964630475.1. Lineage (GTDB taxonomy): Bacteria > Bacillota > Clostridia > Oscillospirales > Oscillospiraceae > JAJQBJ01. Next base: position 19,066 of record CAZVVH010000003.1, read on the forward strand.
GCCGGCCACAGCCTGGGCAGCCTCGAAGGAATCGCACAGGCGGTTCTCCATCATGCGCATGACGCGGTGGGTGTTCTCGGGAGTCCAAGCGGGGTTGCGCTGGATGTACTTGTTGCACAGCTCTGCGGTCTCAGGAGCGAAGTAGCTCTCCTCTGTGGGCAGGGATGCGCAGATGCCGCCGGTCAGATCGGCCATGGTCTCATACTCATGGTAGATGTTGTGGCCTGCCAGACGGCGGCCCGCATTGGTCAGGATCTCATCAGGCACCTGCTGGCCGGAGGGGAAGGTCACGCTGCGGTATGCGGAGCACTGACCAGCAGCAAAGACCAACTCGGCGGTCTGGATGATATCGCAGAGCTTGTCGCGGACATGGGACTCCTTGGCGATGTCATTGACCTCGGCAACAAGAGCGGCCTGGGAAGCGATGACTTCGGAGACCGCAGTCTTGCAGCCGGTGTAGGAATGACGGTGATAATGGGCGAACATCAGAGCCAGGTAGCCTGCATACTGGCAGACACCGGGGTTGTCCCGGCCATTCAGGAACACGCGCTCATTGGGGACGAAAACATCATTGAAGATGGTCAGAGACTCAACATCGCCCACATGTGCGTAGGGAGCGTCAATGTGCTTTCTCTTATGGTGCTGACCAGGGCAGGCCATCAGCATAATGCCGGGCCAGTCTGCGGGCAGCGCAAAGGACAGGGCATAGTCCTCATCGCCAGGACCCATAAACTTGGTGGGGTTGACGATAATCTCATCCACATAGGGGGCGCAGGAGTTGCAGACCTTGGCGCCGCGGACGATGATGCCCTTACAGGGCTTGCCGTCCAGGCCAATGCCGTCCACGTCGGTCTCCACAACATGGACAAACTGATCCTTGTCGGGCTGCATAGAGGCTCTCTTATACTTCTTGTTGCGGGAGCCTTTGACGTCAGTCTGGGCGCAGTTGCAGATCAGGTCGTTCTCCTGGCAGTACTTTAAATACTTCAGGAAGCGGGCATGATACTCGGTGCCGCAGGCCTTGTCACAGTCATAGGAGACGGAGAAGATCGCGTTCAGCGCGTCAGAGCCCATGCAGCGCTGCATGCAGCCGCCCACCCGGTGACAGATCAGGCGGGTCATCAGTTGCTTCTTCAGCAGGTCATCAACAGAGTGATGAATGTGAGTGGAACGGTTAATAATGGCGCCTTCGATGCCGGGGGTGGTGGAGGCCACAGTGCAGACATCCGCATAATCGGGATCGTTTGCGGTGTCATAGCACTGCTTCATCACATAGGTGCCTCCAACGATCCAGTCGGCCAGATCCCTCTCCTCGCCTTCCTTGCCGTTGGAACGGTCAACCTTCTTTCCGTACAGATAGACGTTGGGCTTCATCGCCAACAGTCTCTGTTTGTAGGCTTCATAATTGCCCACATAGTTTGCAACTGCCATGTTCATATCCTTCCTTTCGCTTTTATCTGAACGGGAGTTCCTCCCGCAGCTTACCTTTCCCCCAGAGCCGCACTCAAGCACGGCCCCGGGAGAATGAAAGTGGAGCGCTTTTTCAATCCTGAGTTTATCAGGTGTTTTCACAGAACTCAAGCGCAAAATTCTGCCAAATCCAAAGCCTTGATGAAACCCTTTGGCTCCATCAAATATAGTTCAGGGCACGGGCCTCCTTGGTCAGCTGTTCCCGGTCGTCGGGGTGGGCGATGGCAATCAGCTGGCGGCAACGATCCTGTAGGGTTCGGCCCTTTAAATAGGCTACGCCATACTCGGTGACCACAGTATCCGCATAGGGGCGGGGGATGGTGACTTGAGCGCCAGGGGTCAGGATGGTCTTGATCTTCTGCTGCCCCCTCTTTGTCCGGGACTGCATGATTAGAATAGAGCGTCCGCCCTTGGAATGCTGGGCGCCATAGGCAAAATCAAACCCGCCGCCCGGGCCGGAATACTGCCGGGTACCGATGGATTCGGAGCAAACCTGACCGGTCAGGTCGATTTCCAGAATGCCGTTGATGGAGATCATGTTGTCGTTCGCCATAATGACGCGGGGATCGGTCACATAGCTGGCGGGGCGGATGACGCAGTTTTTATCCTGATGGATGTAATCATACAGGTGAGGTGTGCCGCCTGCAAAGCAGAAGGTGTGCTCGCCGGTGTTCAAATTCTTGCGGGAGCCATCCACCACACCCTTCTCAATCATATTTGCCATCAGGTTGGTGAACATCTCACTGTGGATACCCAGATGCTTTTTTTCCATCATATGGCTGGCGCAGGCGTTGGGCAGGGTACCAATTCCCAACTGGAAGGTGGCTCCGTCGGGCACCAGATCAGCCACGTACTGGCCGATCCGATCCTCCACCTCAGAGGGCACCAGATCAGGGGTGACCTGGGGAATGTAATCCGCCTCGCACAGGGCATGAACCTGGGTGATGTTGATCTCCAGGCCGCCGTTGACCCGCTGGAGCTGCTTATTGACCTCCAGAATTACCTTTCTCTGGCAGGTTTTCTGCTCCCAGATATCCTTCTCCCACATCATGGACAGGTTGACCTGAAAATTGCCATGTTCGTCCATGGGCGTGCAGGAGACGCAGTAGACGTCACGGGGATAGGCTGCGTTATAGGAGAAGGGCTGATCGTAAAGGTCGCAGGCCACAAAGGTGGCATTACCCTTGCGCAGCGGTTCATCCCAGCCCCGGGAGAAAAAGGCGGACTGGGTCAGAATATGCCCCTTCATACCATCGTTTTGCAAGAAGCCATAGTTGCTGGAACGGCCCTTCAGCACGGTGACATCGGTGACCCGAGGCGCGATGGTGTGCAGCTCTGCGCAGATGGTCTGAGGCTCATTACAGTCCTTGCCAAAGCAAATATTGTCACCGGACTCGATCAGCGCCAGGCAGCCCTGCACATCGGTCCGCTTTTCCTGGTACATCTTCAGATAATCTTCGTATGTATATGCCATAAACATCCCTTCTCTTCTTCCTTTATGATTCTATCTTACTCAATTTCTCCACATTTCGAAAGTGCATTCTGCACACTTATTCTTGAAATTGGTGTAAAATATGCTACAATAGAAGGGACAAAATTCCTAAAGAGGAAGCAAATATGGAAACACCCCATGTTGGGAAAGTCCTTCACGGCTGCATCGCAAGCAGGACCCTTCAAGAGCTGCTGGACACCGCCCGGAAAGCCCTGCACAGCCCGCTGATTCTGGCGGATCTGACACTGCAGGTCCTTGCCATCACCGCAGAACAGAACATTCATGATCCCCGCTGGCTGCAAATCAACGCCCAGCGGTCCATTCCCGTGGACATTTTGGAGTTGAAGCATTTTAAAACCTCCGCTGTGGAGCATCAGCCAGTCCGCTGCTCGGACGCCACAGGGCTTACCATTGTCCGGACCGCCATCGAAGACCGGGGCAAGCTAATCGGCTATCTCTTCTGCCCCTGTTATGGCGGAGAGCCTTCTCCGGAGGAGTTGGACCTGATCTGGATTCTGGCCGACCTTTGCTGTCTGCGCATGGAAAAGCAGCTCTCCTATATGGAGTATCCGGATAATATGCTCCACTTCTTCCTGGCCGATCTGATGAACGGCATCCTCACCGATGAACAGCACATTCTGGATCGCTGCCGGCACTTTCGCTGGTCGCTGAAAATGCCCTATCAGCTTTTGTCCATCTGCCCAATCCGGGAGGCAGAGCGGCGGAGCTTCCTCCTCCTGCGCCGCAGAGCGGAGGAATTGCAGCAGCAGTTTCCCAAAGCCACGGTGTTCCAGTATGGCGATCGAATCAAGCTTCTGATGCAGGTTTACAATCAGACGGCCCAGGATGATCTGGCCGCAGCTGAGATAGAGGAGGCGCTGAAGGAACTGGGCCTGATGGCAGGGGTCAGCCAGCCGGCCAGCCGTCTCTCCAGCATGGTGCGGAGAAACATTCAGGCGGAAAAGGCCTTGGAGCTGGGCCATCTGCTGAACAGCCAGGAGACCCTGCTCTTCTATAAGAAGTACTCCATTTACCATTGCCTGGAGATCTGCTCCAAGGAGATCAATCTGCTGCAATGCTGCCATCCGGCGGTGATCCTTCTGGAGCGCTATGACCGGGAAAACGGCACCGAACTGCTGGAAACGTTACATGCCTATCTGGTCAGCAATCTGGCCGCCGCGAAAGCCGCCGCCGCCCTGCACATCCATCGGAACACGCTGACAAAGCGGCTGGAAAAAATCTACGACCTGTGCAGCATCGACCTGGCCGACAGCGAGACTGTCTTTCATCTGCAATACTCCTACCACATTCTGGAATACTTTGGCTCCACCGTTTTGCGGGACAGCTATGAAAGCTGGATGGTGCGCAGTCCCACCCTGCGGCACCAGTGACCCCGCACATGTCGGTCCCTCCAAAATGTGAAATCCCGATGCAATATGTCTCGGGATTTCTATCATATGGGTTTTCAGGGCATTTGAATTTTATAATTGAAACTCCTGATACAGCTTCTCACGGTAGCCGGCATCTTCTGAGGCCCGAATCAAATCTTCGTCCCTGTGCGCCTTCATCAGTGCGTTGGCCAGCTGGCTGGCCTTCCTCTCTGCGCGATCCTTAGCAGCTTGATATGTAGCGTCAAAATTTTCCATAGCGGTCCGTGCTCCTCTCTTCAATTCCTTCGATAGTATACGTCAAAAAAAGCAAAAATCAAAGGAAAAAGTTGCTTCACAAAAATGACAAATTATGAAAAACCTGGCACAACCAAGGGAAATTTTTTACGTCCTACTAAATAGGAGGCGATAAATATGAAAAAAACTCTCACCTTAATTCTTTCCCTGCTCTTAGCCTGCACCCTGACCGCCTGCGGCGGCAAGGCAAGCAGCGGAAGCTCTGCCCCCATGGACGCCGTCGGGAATTACGACATGTCCGAGGAAGCGTATGGGGAAGCGCCCGCGGAAGAGGGCAGCTTCTATGCCGACACGGCGGAGTCGCTCGCTGCCCAATCCCCGGTATATCAGGACAGCAACGTCAAACTGATCCGCAATGCGTCCCTCAGCATGGAGGCCACAGATTTGGAACGGGCCTGCGCAGACCTGGAGAATCTGGTGGTTTCCCTGGGCGGCTATCTGGAATTCTCCGACGTGTACCAAGGCGGCTATGATTCCAATTCCTACCGCTATGCCAGCTACACAGCCCGGATTCCCAGCGCACAGTATGAGGAGTTTCTCTCCTCTCTCAGCGATGAATCCGTCTGTCACCTGGTCAGCAAAAGCGAATCCACAGAAAATGTAGGACAGCAGTACGCGGATATCGAAGCTCATCTGGAAATGCTGAATACCAAGCTGGAACGGCTCAACGCGCTGCTGGCGGAGGCGGTGAACATGACCGACATCATCACCCTGGAGGACGCCATCACAAGCACAGAATACGAAATCGCGTCCTATACCTCCCAGCAAAGCTCCTATGACAATCTGATCGACTACTCCACGTTCACCATCTACATCGACGAGGTTCGGTCTCTGACACCGGTGGAGGAGCCTTCCTTTGGTTCCCGCCTGCTGACCTCCTTCCTGAACGGATGCAAGCGCTTCGTCGAAGGTCTCCAGGATCTTCTGGTCTGGATCTCCGGCCATGTGTTGGGGCTGATCCTCCTGGCAGCTGCTGCCGGGGCTGTGGTGGTTGTCCTGCGCAGACGCATACGGAAAAAGGAACTCCGAAAGGAGCTCCGGTCGATTCAAAGACAAAGACCGAGGTGAAATAAGCACTCAGCCCTTTGCCTTTGTCCCCTTTCCGGTTGCTGCGTGGACAAGGAGGCAGATCAGAATGGTGATTACCATATCGGGCAGGGTATTTCCTACCACGATATCCACGTTCATCAGAACTCGGTAAAGGACAAAACCCACCACCCAGATCACCAGATTCTGAACGTTTACCGTCTGATGGCTGCAATTCGTTTTCAAAAGGAAGAAGTCACATATCTGAATGGCAATCATGGGCGCGAATACCGAGCCAATCAGGTACAGGAAGTCGGTGATATTGTCCATGGGATAGACAATGGCCCCGATGGTACCCAGAACAGCCGCGGCAATGGCGATCCACTTTCCGTTCAGCTTGGAGGAAATGGCCTCACAGGAAACACCGGCGGAATAGGCATCCAGGAAGGTGGTGGTCACGGTGGAGAACACAATGATCAGCAGACCCACAACGCCCAGGCCTGTTTTCAGCATAACCTGTGCAATATCGTATTCACCGGTGTAAATGGCGGCGCCCATGCCGATCAGATACATCCAGCAGCTGACAATGCCATAGACCACAGCGCTGACAGCGGTGGCCGCCACAGGACGCTTGGCCTCTCTGGTGTAGTCGCTGATCAGCGGCAGCCAGGACAGGGGCATTGCCACAGAAAGCTCCACAGCCGCGCCGAAGGTCATGCCCTCATCCGCAATACTGCCCAGAGGGCTGGCCCCTCCAAAAATCTTGCCGCAGAGAATCAAGGTCAAGATAAAGAGCAGGGCCATAGCCACCGTATTGACCTTGCCCAAATTGGTAATGCCAATCAGAATCCAGGCCACAATCAGGGTGCCGATAATTAGGCACCAGAGCCAGCGGCCAGTGGACAGAATGCCGTCCGCCGCCAAAGCCCCGTCGTAAATCATAATAGCAGTCCATCCTACCAACTGCAAAATATTCAGTGCGGAGAAGAGGATGCTCCCCTTCCGGCCGAAGCTCATTTTAACGGTTTCCATGGCGCTCTTCCGCACCGTTCCGCCGATCAGGCCAGCAAGGAAAAGCATCAGGCAGCCAATCACATGGCCGAGAAGAATTGCCAAAAGCCCCTTCTGAAAGCCCAAGGGTGCAAAATAGGTCCCAGTCAGGATTTCCGCCAGAGAGACCCCTGCGCCGAACCAGATCAGACCGTTGTCAAAAATTGAAGTACGCCTTTCTTCCATGTCATTGCGCCTCCTTTGCATATACGCCGCCCAGGTCAAAGGCATGGTTCATGGGTCCGCTTCCTGCGCCCAGGTCCAGCATGGCCGCCAACGCGCCGGAAATGTAATCCTTGGCCCGCTTCACCGAGGTATCCAGGTCAAACCCCTTGGCAAGGTTGGCGGCAATGGCGCTGGACAGGGTGCAACCCGTGCCGTGGGTATTGGGGTTCTGGATCCGCTTACCTCTAAACCACTGCCAGGAACCGTCCCGATAGAGCAGGTCGTTGGCGTCATTCAGCTGGTGCCCGCCCTTGCACAGAACCGCACAGTGATAGGTCTCGCTGATAACCTTAGCCGCTGTGATCATATCCTCCGCTGTTTGGATCTCTAAACCGGACAGGACCTCCGCCTCCGGGATATTGGGAGTCAGGACAGAGGCCAAGGGAAAGAGAACCTCTTTCAGGGTTCCAATGGCGTCCTCACTGATAAGCTTTGCGCCGCTGGTTGCCACCATAACAGGGTCAACCACAATGTTTTCCGCTTGATATTCCCGGAGCTTGGCCGCGATCATCTGGATCAGGCTGCCAGAGGAAACCATGCCGATCTTCACCGCATCCGGACGGATATCGGTGAATACCGCATCCAGCTGCTGCCCTAGAAAATCTGTGGACACTTCCATAATCCCTGTTACGCCGGTGGTGTTCTGCGCAGTCAAGGCGGTGATTGCACTCATGGCAAATACCCCATTCATGGTCATCGTCTTGATATCCGCTTGAATTCCGGCGCCTCCGCTGGAATCACTTCCAGCGATTGTTAATGCTGTTCTCATGTTGATACTCCTTTTCTTTTAGCATTAATTTTATATCGCGACAGAAGGTGGTGCCCCCAATCCGCCGCCGGAAAGCATCTCAGCTTTACAGCTGGGATGCGAATTCCCAGAAGGGATAAAGATCCCAATAATCCCGCAGATAGATATCGGAAATCCGCCGGATTTCTGCACGGTCCCCGGCGCTTGCAGCATCCTCCACGGCGGCCAGACGGAATCCGCCGGATTTGGCGGACTTCAACGCATGGAGAACATCCTCAAATACCAGGGTCTTTTCCGGGCTGCTGCCCATATATTGGGCTGCGGCCCGGTATATTTTCGCCTCGTGCTTCGTGGTGTTCAGTGCTGTACAGGTAAACAGCTTTATAAAGAAGCCCTCCACTCCCAGGCGGGTCAGCGCCGCTGTAGTCAGCGCTGCATCGCTGGTGGTTGCCAAAGTCATGGGAATCCCCCGCTCCGCCATGGCCCGAAGGAAGCCGTCCGCCCCGGGCTTCAGCTGGACCTCATAGCGATAGAAGTCCGCGATCACCTGGAGTACGCCCTGGCGTATCTCGTCCCTGGTCTGAACCAGGGAGTAGCGCCGCTGTAAATAAGCGGCTCCCTCCTCCAGGCTCATAGAGAATAAAATCTCCCCCAGACCAGGCTCCGGCTCAATGTGAAGTCTGGTCAAATATCTGGCTCCTACATCGTCCCAAATGGGCATGGAATCCAGAATCGTTCCGTCAATATCAAAAATGGCTCCCTGGATCATTTACGAACCATCTTTTCTGTCAGCTCTTTTAGCTGAGCTGTGGCCTCTTGAATATTTGGCTGGGCGAAGATAGCGCTGATAACGGCGATGCCGCAGATGCCGCTGCCGGACAGCTCCAGCACGTTCTGCTTGCTGATGCCGCCGATGGCCACCACCGGAATGTTTACAGACTGGCAGATGGCCTTCAGGGTATCATGGCTGACGTCCTCAGCGTCCGCCTTGGAGCCGGTATGAAACACCGCGCCCACACCCAGATAGTCCGCCCCCCGCTTCTCTGCCAGAATGGCCTGCTCCACCGTCTGGGCTGAGACGCCGATGATCTTGTCCGTCCCCAGCTTGGCCCGCACATCTCCCGCTTCCATATCGCTCTGGCCTACATGGACCCCGTCCGCATCCATTTCCAGGGCAATTTCCACATTGTCATTGATGACAAAGGGAACCTGATACCGCTTGCACAGCTCCTTAATTTGAATGGCCTCCTCCAGGAAATGAGCCTGATCCAGCTCCTTTTCCCGCAGCTGAACAAAGGTTGCGCCCCCTTTCAGCGTCTGTTCCACCTGCTCATAGAGGGTGGAGCCGTTCAGCCAGCTGCGGTCTGTGACGGCATAGAGCAACAGGCTCTTTTCATCGCACTTCATACTTGGCTCCCTCGTTCAGCTCCGCGCCGGTCATGTGATAGATGGCATCAATAATGCGGTTGCGGTAGGTGGAATTGCCCTCTCCATCCTTCAGGTTGGCATAGCCGGTCTCCCCGGCCAAGCCCATGGCGCACACGGCGGCGGCGGCGGCTTCCAGCTTGTTGTCCGGGTTTGCCACCAGGAAGGCCGTCATCATACCGGAAAGCTGGCAGCCGGTGCCAGTGATTTTCCCCATCTCGGGACGGCCATTTCGAATCACATAGCAGGTGTTTTCATCCGCCACCAGGTCAATGGCGCCGGTGATTGCCACCAGGCTGCCGGATTTCCTGGCAAAGTCTTTGGCGAAGGCCACCATCTGCTCCAAATTGGCATCTGTAACCGCGTCAGCCACATCGGCGTCCACGCCCTTAGTAGTACCGCTGCCCAGAGCCAGGGTTTTAATCTCGGAGATGTTTCCTCGGATCATGTCCAGCTTGACCTCGTCCATAATGCGGACCGCAGTGTTGGTGCGCAGGGCGCTGGCGCCGGCGCCCACAGGATCCAGCAGTACGATGTGACCCAGATCATTGGCTTTCCTGCCTGCCGCAAACATCCCCTGGATGCTGCGCTGATTCAGCGTTCCGATGTTGATATTCAGCCCCCCGCAGATGGATGTGATATCCTCCACATCCTCCGGCTCATCGGACATGATCGGACTGGCCCCGCAGGCCAGAAGCACATTGGCAACATCATTCACGGTCACATAGTTGGTGATATTGTGAACCAGCGGAAGGGTTTCTCTCACCTTGTCCAAACAATTACCCAGCATTTTACATTACCTCCTGTTTTTTCAGGGAACAAGCAGGGCGGATATACCACGTCCGGTATATCCGCCCATTATCAGCGTCCAAATGATATCCCTACGTTGGCATTATCCAAATCAGGTTATGGGTCAAGGCAACACCATGCCTACTCTCAGCCTGCTTTCAGCAAGCTCCCCTGTTGTTCAATTCTGCTTTTATTATAGTGCTTTTTCCAGAAAATGCAAGATATATTTCCCTGTTGGACGGAGAAGGCCGACGTTTCGTTCGCACACTGCCCGGGATAACCTGCTCACTTCTCCGGCTGTGTTCCTGCGCTCTCCCTCCCATGGATTACTAGGTTTTTTAAAATTTTTCTGCGCAAGGAACGTGCCGCAGAGGATTGCTCCCCTGCGGCAGAATTTCTTTCATGTTCTTTATACTTCCATGGCAGCCCAGAACGCAGTGGAGACAGCCTCGCGAATCTTCTTTGGCTTGGCGCAGTCCCCCACAATGGCAAAATAGCCCGCACCTGTGTCATTAAAGGTCTCGGCCAAGTCCCGCTGGTCCTCCATACCGGCGGCAATAATCACCGTATCTCCTTCCACAATCTGTTCTTCACCGGTCTGTGTGTTTCTGATCCTTACGCCATGCTCCACGACTTCAACCACATCGCTGTTCAAATACAGATCCATCCCCCGCTGATCGAACCAATCCAGGAAGGTATCGATAGGAGAGAACACCGCGGTGGGCATTACCTTAAAGCTTTCATGATAGCAAATGCTCTCTCGCCGGCCAATGATCGACACCTGTTTCCCACAGTTGTTCAGATGCAGGCCAACTTCGCAGGCAGTAAGGCCGCTGCCCAGAAGGATGACCCGTTGCCCGATCCTTTCAGGGTGCAAATACCCCTCCATAATGGTGAGCACATTCTCCCTGGCGATCCCCGGGATCTGCGGGATCTTCTGCTTTCCGCCGATGGCCACGATCAGCCCACACGGCAGTTCCTTCTCAATAGTTTCCGGTGTGGCCTCGGTTCCCAGGCGAATCTCAATATTCGGATGCATCCGGCACCGTTGGATCATGTTGTTTTTATAGCGGCGGATATCCACCTTGATGGTGTCCGTATCCGAAAAGCGCAGTTCTCCTCCCAACACCTGTTCCTTTTCAAAGAGGATCACCCGATGCCCCCGCTCTGCGGCGGTAAAAGCAGCCTTCATTCCGGCGATACCGCCCCCTACCACGCACACCTTTCGCGGGTTTTTGGCCAGCGGCAGCTCATAGCTGCTCTCATAGGTCTTGTAGGAGGCATAGGGGTTCACAGAGCATGGTCCTACCACATCGTAGCAGCCGTGGCAGCGCAGGCAGCTATCGATCAGCCAGGGCTTTCCCTCCCGCAGCTTTCTGGGATAGTATGGATCCGCCAAATTGATCTGGCGGCTGAGGACCACAAAGTCGGCATCACCGGAGGCGATCACATCCTCCGCAATGTCTGGATCCGCCAGAGAGTTAATGATGGCCAAGGGGGTCTTAATTCCGGCTTTCCGAATCTTTTTCACATCCTCCCGGAATGTGGCAGGCGGAAAGGTTCCGGGGGAAATGCAGTAGCAGTTGTATTTAGGCGCAATATGCATCCCTCCTGTGATGTGGAAAATATCCACCGTCCCCTCCGCTTCCAGCAGCTTGAGGAAGGTGATGGTGTCCTCCACCGTCAGCCCGCCGTCTACATATTCGTTTGCACTGATCCGCAGTTCGAGCAGCATATCCGGCCCCGCCGCCTGGCGCACGGCCCGCATCAGTTCCAACCCAAAGCGGCAACGGGCCTCCACGCTTCCTCCGTATTCATCCGTTCTGTGGTTCGTTCGCGGGGAGCGGAACTGATCCAGAAGCTTTGCACCATGGCCTCCGTGAATGATAATTCCATCCACTCCACCTGCCCGCAGGTTCTCTGTACAGCGGACAAAGTCGCCAATGATCCGCCGAATCATCTCCTTGTCCATCTCCCGGACACAGGAACCATCCCCGTGGTCCAGATAGGAAGGGCCATAAGTATCTTCCGGAATGCCCATAAAATGGGAATAGTCGCCGCCTTCCCGTCCCAGCTGCACAAAGGCAAGGCAGTCATACCGGTGGATTCCGTTGACGTAAGTCCGAATGGAGTTCATAATCTCCATGGGAGCGGCATAAAACTTAGGCCTTCCGCCGCCTCCCCCATAGCCTGCGTCATCACTGACCATGCAATCGCCGGTGGTAATTCGTGCCGCCCCACCCCGAGCCAGAGCGCAGTAATAGTCAATGTTTTCCTGATTCATGGCAGCGGTCAAATTCACCTGATTATATCCCAGGGGCCCGCCTAGAATTCGGTTTTT
>CAZVVH010000004.1:0-27672 GCA_964630475.1 uncultured Oscillospiraceae bacterium
ATCTGCCCGGGGACGCCAGTACATAACGCGGAAGTTCGTTCGATGGATTTTTGATCCAATCCATCGAACGAACTTCCGTTTATTTTGCTGTGAAAACTCCGCTTCACAGAAAATCCGATCTGTGCCGGTGCCCCGCCCCCGGCGGGGCAGCCTGCGCGGAAGCACAGTAAAATACCCATGCGCCCATAAGCCTTCATTTCTGATGGCGCGGCATCTGGCATGGGTATTTAATTTAGGGGAGGTCTGAATCAATCGGCGATGACGGGAATGTTCAGAGAATCCCTAAATTCAAAAAATTATGTCATTTTTTGCCCGCTGTTTCTGCGTTTATGCCGCTTTGACCACCGGCGTCACTTTTTTCCACAAGCCGCTCCAGAAGAATACGCCGCCCACGACAAAGGGGACAAATCCGGCCACAACATTTCCGAACCAGTAGCCCATGATGCCCATTCCTGCAACCTCACCCAGCAAAATCGCAAGCAAAAGCCTTGCAGCAATTCCGTCCAGGAGGCCGATGACCAGCGCAAATTTCGCACAGCCTAGGCCGTTGATCAGCGCCATCATGGGAATCCGCAGGGCAAATCCCATAAAATTCAGGATCAGGATCACGACATAGGTATGGGACATGGCCAATATCTCCGGCTCCCGGTTAAACAGGCTGAAAATCTGCTCCGGGAAGCAGAGGCTGATGAGTGAAAGCAGGGTACAGAACCCAACGCCAATGGCCCAGCTGATCCAGACAATCCTGGATACGCGGTCTTTTTTTCCCGCTGCAAAGTTCTGCCCGATCATGGAAGATCCGGCCGAATTGATTGCGTTGGTAATCACCATGGCAACCTGGCCCAGCTTGTTGCCAATGCCGTCAACAGCAGAGACAATCACGCCATAGGAATTGATGCGGGAGGTGATAAACATGTGGGAAAGCGTCACCGCGCTGCTCTGAAGGGCCATCGGAATCCCCAGTTTCATCAGCATCTTGCAGGTGGATCTGTCAATGCGAAACGACTTGGGACAGAAATCAAAGCAAAAGGCTTCTTTACGATGATACAGGTATACCAGAGAGGTGATCAGGCTCACCGCCTGTCCAATGACTGTGGCCAGGGCGGCCCCCATTGTTCCCAGGTGAAACACCGCCACCAGCACCAGATCCAGCACCAGGTTGATGCCCGCTGCGACAGCCACAAACACCAGTGGCCGCTTGGAGTCGCCCATTCCACGCAGAATCGACGCGACAGCGTTATATCCATAACTGAATATGGTGCCGCTGAAGCAGATGATGCAGTAGATCTTGGCGCTGGCATAGGCCTCCGCCGGCGCATTCAGTGCGTTCAGCAGGAAATCCGTTCCCCAAATGCCCAGGACCGTGATAATCACAGCGGCCCCCGCAAGGAGGGTAAACAGAGTGCCGATACAGCGCTGAATACCAGCCCTCTCCCCTGCACCGACATATTGTGAAATAATCACCTGTCCCGCCGAAGCAAAGCCCATACACGCCAGTAATTCAAGGTGCATAATATCCGAGCTGACAGCAACCGCGGAAAGGCCGACGCTTCCCACAAACTGCCCCACAACGGCCATATCCACCAGATTATACAAAATCTGAAGGGCATTCGCAATCATAAAGGGGACAGAAAATCTTACCAGCTGACGGAAGAGATTCCCTTCCGTCATATCATTGATCAGCGCTTTTTTGTTCTTATTTTCCATCTGTAATCCTTAGTACATCCCCCAATCGGGATCGTTGTCATGATCCCGCTCGATCCTGTTCTTTCTCATTTGGCGCACGCCGTTGCCCGCTCCAAAAATCACGACCAGCAGGATCAGTATCCCAATGGGAATGTGCGTGATCATGGTATCTTCAGAGGTTCCGTGGATGCTCATGCGATCCTCATTGGCGTAGCGGATGGTAATGCCGTTGGAAACATAATTGCTCAGCGCGTTGGTCAGCGTCAGCTCCAGAACGGAATACTCTTTTTTCGGATAACCATACTCCCCAGACAGCATTCTCTCAGAGGCGGCAACGGTCAGCACCATCGTGTCATCCTCCGGGTCCAGCCTTTCCCCGTCACTGAGCTTGATCCAAAGGATCCGGCTTCCCACCGGGGCGCCGGCATCATAGAGAAACGTGATGCCCGAAACCTGCGGGAACCCATAAAATTCCGATTCCTCATGGAGAATTTCTGTGGTTTCCGGGTCGATCACAATCTGGCTGACGCCGGTTTCCAGAATCTCATACAGTTCCTTCGGCGTAAGTTCCGTCAAAGCAAGCGCCTGATCTGCGGCCACCGCATTCCGAATCGTTTCCTCCGTCTGCTCCCCGGCGGGCAGTTCGGAACCGTCAATGTCGCCGCCACAAACGATGGCAATATCCGCGCCGACAGTGTACCGCACAGCATCCGCTAAGGCATCGCCCAGTGCGGACTCATCTAAGCAGGCTCCGCTGCCGCTGTTACTGCTGAGGGCCTCTGTTGTACTTCCCGGCGCCGCGCCGTCGGCCAAGGCACAATGGACACATAGCAACATTGTCACCAATGTTGCTATGAGCCCTGAACAAATTACCTTGTAACGCTTAAATCTCATTGATTTCATGGACATGGTGGCAAGCCACAAAATGCTGGGGAAAAACTTCCTTGAACTCAGGCTGAACACTTCTACATTCCTCCGTCGCATAGGGACAGCGGGGCGCGAACCGGCAACCCGGCTTCGGGTTGACCGGGGAGGAAAGCTCGCCCTGAAGAATGGTGCGCTTCACCTCGATGTCAATGCTGGGAATGGGAACTGCGGAGAGCAGGCCCTTGGTGTAGGGATGCAGCGGCTGACGGAACAGCTCCTTGGCCTCGCACTTCTCCACCATGCTTCCAACATAGAGAACCAGGATGTCGTTGGAGATGTGCTTCACCACAGACAGGTCGTGGGTGATGAAGATGTAGGTCAGGCCCCGCTCCTCCTGCAAATCCTGTAGCAGGTTCAAAATCTGAGCCTGAATAGAAACATCCAGGGCGGAGACCGGCTCATCGCAGACAATGAACTTCGGATTCAAGGATAGGGCGCGGGCAACGCCGATCCGCTGACGGCGGCCGCCGTCCAGTTCATGGGGATAAGAATTGGCAAAGCGGCGGGCTAGACCAACGATATCCATCAGCTCGTAAACCTCATTTTGCAGTTCGTTCTTGTCCTTGCAGAGATGATATGCCTTCAACGGATCGGCAATCAGCTCCATAACCGACATCCGGGGGTTCAGGGAGGAAAAGGGATCCTGGAAGATGATCTGCATATCCTTGCGGAGCTGCTTGCGCTTTGCGCCGGATGCGCCGGTAATATCCTTGCCATTGAAAATTATCTTGCCGCCGGTGGAGGAGGTCAAGCCGAGAACGGTCCTGCCCAGAGTAGACTTACCGCAGCCAGACTCACCGACAACGCCCAGAGTCTCCCCTGCATTGATGGTGAAGCTGACATCATCAACAGCGTGGAGCATACCGCGGCTGGTGGAAAAATACTTTTTCAGATGCTCAACGCGTAGGATCTCACTCATTGTTTTGCCTCCTTCTTCTGGGGGTTAAAGCAGCGGACAAAGTGCCCAGGTTCAACCTCAACCGTTTCCGGGGATCTCATCTTGCACACATCCGTTGCATAGGGACAGCGGGGGCAGAAGCTGCACCCTTCCGGAAGATTGGAGGGATCCGGCATCAGGCCGCGGATGGGCTTCAGCCGGTGAACATCCTTGTCCAGAGAGGGCAGAGAGTCAAACAGGCCAATGGTATAAGGATGCTGAACATTTTTGAAAATGTGGTACTTTGTACCGTATTCTACGATCTCGCCGGCATACATGATGGCAACCTTATCACAGCACTGGGCCACAATCCCCAGGTCATGGGTAATCATCAGCATCGCGGTGCTCAGCTTAACCTTCAGGTCATTCATCATATCCAGCACCTGTGCCTGAATGGTCACATCCAGTGCGGTGGTTGGCTCGTCAGCAAGCAGCAGTCTGGGATTGCAGGCCAGCGCGATAGCGATAACCACGCGCTGCTTCATGCCGCCGGAGAACTGATGGGGAAAATCGGTGCCGCGGCTCTTCTCAATGCCCACCATCTCCAGCATATCCAGTGCCTTCTTCATGGCTTCCGCCTTGGAGCACTTCTCATGCTGCTCGATCACTTCAGCAATCTGCTCCCCGACCCGAATGGTGGGGTTCAGAGCGGTCATGGGATCCTGGAAGATCATGGAGATGTCCTTGCCGCGAATGTGGCGGATTTCATGATCCTTCATTTCCAGAACATTCTTGCCATCGAACAGGATCTCGCCGCCTGTAATCTTTCCGGGCGGGTTCGGAACCAGCCGGAGAATACTCAGTGCGGTGGTGGTTTTGCCTGCGCCGGTTTCACCGACCAAGCCAAGGGTTTCACCCTCTTCAATGGAAAAGCTGATGCCGTTGACGGCCTTGAAATCGCCATCGGAGGTGTCATATTCCACGAACAGATCTTTAATCTCCAGTAAGCTCATATTCGTACCTCCTTACTGCTTCAGCTTGGGATCCAGCGCGTCACGCAGACCGTCACCCAAAATGTTGAAAGCAACCAGCGTAATTACGATAGCCAGGCCGGGGAAGATAACCAGAGGCCAATAGTCACGGACAAACACACGCCCGGCAGAAACCATTGCGCCCCACTCAGCCGCAGGCTCCTGAACGCCCAGACCGACGAAGCTCAGACCGGAAATAGCCATAATATTGCCGCTGATTTTCAGCGTGGATTCCACCAGGATCGGAGCCAGACAGTTGGGCATCACATGGCGGACGATGATACGCGCCTTGCTGGAGCCAGTAGCCAGCGCTGCCTCCACAAATTCCTGATCGCGCATTGTCATAACCGAGGATCGCATGACGCGGCAGGTTGCGGGAATCCCCGCAATGGAAACAGCCAGGCAGGTGTTGAACAGCCCGGTGCCAAGAGCCGCCTGAATGGTAACGGCCATCAGCAGTGGCGGAATGGCCATAAAAATGTCCAGCAGACGCATGATGATGGTATCCGTCCAGCCTCCAAAGAAGCCGGTCACCAGGCCCAGGAAGCCGCCGATGGCCAGACAGATGACAACGCCGCCCAATGCGACCAGGAGGGACGTTCTCGCGCCATAGATCAGGCGGGAGAGGATATCCCGGCCATATTCGTCCGTACCCAACGGATGAGCGAAGGACAGATCTGCCAAACGGTTGGAATAGGTCTGCGCGGTAGGATCGTACGGCGCGACAACCGGCGCCAGGATCGCCACGACAACCAGAAGGACAATAAAGATCAGCGCAATGACCGCCAGCTTATTGCGAAGCAGCCGACGGAACACATCGCCCCATTGACTGTGCTTTTTTTGCGTGGGGGCTGAGGAATTCCGGCGCGTTTTGCCCTTCTTATTCACTGTGCTCGTTGTGCTCATTGTGCCGCCCCCTCCCTTTTCTTCTTAAACCAGTGCTTCTGCTGACTTTCATACTGAGCCTTGATTCGCGGATCCACATAGGCATAGAGCACATCCACAATCAGGTTGACAATACAAATGGAGACAGAGAGCACAAGCACACAGCCATTGATTGCAGGATAATCCCGGTTGGAGATTGCGGACATCATATAGTTGCCAATGCCCGGCATATTGAAAATCGTCTCAATTACCACAGAGCCGCCGATAATGCTGCCCAGCTGCATACCAACTACCGTCAGCACCGGGATCAGGGCGTTCTTCAAAACATGGCGGGTAATCACCTTACCCTCGGCAATGCCCTTGGCACGGGCTGTCCGAATGTAATCCTGACGAATCACCTCCAGCACACTGGAGCGCGTCATACGCAGCACACTGGCCATAGAGGTAAGGCTCAGCGACACGACCGGCATAATCCAGCTCTTCCATGTGGCGCTGCTCTGCATATAGGATGCCGGCAGCCAGTCTAGCTTCACCGCAAAGAACATAACCAGCAGGACGGCAAACCAGAAGTTGGGCATACCCGCAAAAAACATGGAGACAACGGTGATCACATTGTCCGCCGCAGAATACTGCTTCACTGCGGAGATAATGCCTGCGGGAAGCGCGATGGCCACCATCAGAATAATGCTCAGGAAGCCCAGTTTCAAGCTGTAAGGAGCAGCCTGAATGATCGCGGAACTGACCGAATTGCGGTACGCATAGGAGATTCCAAAGTCGCCTTGCGTGAACACGTTCTTGAGGTATGTCACATATTGGACAAAGAACGGCTGATCCAGCCCGAACTCATGCTGCAGGGCAGCATATTTTTCCTCGGTGTAACCGGAGGTGCCCAGCATGGTAAGGATCGGGTCACCGGGCGCGAAGTAACTGATACAGAATACGATCAGGATCACACCCAAGATAACCGGGATCATCCAAAGAATCCGTTTAATAATATATTTTGCCAAAGAGGATCCCCTCCTATTTTCATCTGTCTTTAAGCTGTGGGGGCCTGACTCTAATGAATCAGACCCTCACACGTTTTAATAAGTTATATTATGCCTGATCAGGAATTAGAAATCAATTCAGTTGTCCTTCAAATCCGAATCATTCAGCATAGGACAGGAAGCGCAGATCGGGGTAATCCTTGGAGGGAATATGGATGAAGGTAACAACATCGGTGTTGTAGCAGACCAGATTGACCTCTTCCATATAGGAGACAACGCGGTAATTGTCATAGACCCACTGCTGGATCTCAGCATAATACTCATTCGCTTCTTCGGTGGTGGAAGCCAGCAGAGCCTTTGCCAGGCAGTCATCAATGGTGGTGTCGCTAATGGTCTGAGAGTCGGTCATCGTGGCGGTGGAACTCAGATCCTTGAACACCCAGTAAGCATCGTGTGCCATGGAGCCGCCCTGAAGGGCCTGCGAACTCAGGTCGCCATCACCGGCCATCCAATGGGGAACGGTGGTTGCCATCTCGGCAGATTCATACTCCAGGTTGATGCCGATCTTGGCCAACTGATCCTGCATCACAACAGCGGTGGCGATATTGCCATCGTTCGGGCCGACGTACATCATCAGGGTCAGGGGATTATCGACGGAGTAACCGGCCTCAGCCAGGCACTCGGCAGCGTAGTCCGGATCATATTCATAGTTGCCAACATTGATGTATGCGGGGAAGTAAGAGGGCAGTGTGGAAGAAGCATCGGCATACTTGATGCCCTTGCCGGCGTAGCAGATGTCCGCCCAGTTAACGCCATGGGCAATGGCTTTGCGGACATTGATATCGGTGCAGGGGCCATCTTCATAGTCAAACACCATCCAGTCGCAGACGTTGCCGTTGACAAAGACCCAACCGATGTTTTCAGCGGCCTCGCCGTTGACAACGCGCTCAGCATCGGCGTTGGAAGGCTCGATTGCCACATCCAGAGCACCGGACTCCAGATCCATGAACATGGTAGCCTCTTCGCTGTAAGCAGTAAAGTTAATGACATTGGGATAATTCCGGTCGGAGATATCCAGCCAATAATCATCCCGCAGGGCAAACTGGTAGGAGTTGTTCATGGTAAAGTTGGAAACGATGTAGGGACCGGAACCAACAGGATTGGTATACCACTCATCGGAATCCCAGCTTACGGACTCTGCCCAGGATTTGCAGAGGATAGCAACCTGAGACAGGTTGGGGAACTGAGAAGCAGCGGTGGCGGTGTCATAGGTCTTCAGGGTGACGGAATAGCCGTCAGCAGTGGAATTGTCCAGGTCGAACTGGTCAAAGTTGGTGGTAACAGCACCACGGGTGTCGTCCTTGGTGCTGGCCAGGGAAAACAGGATGTCCTCACCGGTCATATTCTCGCCATTGGAGAAATAGATGTCGTCCCGGATATTCAGTGTGACAGAGAAGCCGTCCTCAGAAAATTCATAATCGGTAACAACATCGGAAACCAGATTGTCCTCGGTGTCATAGTAGAAGATCATATCATAGACCAGGAACAGACCTGCGCCGTTTTCACCAACGGCGGCGTAGGGAAGCAGCGTACCCAGGGTGTTGGTGGAGCCAGCGTTCAGAACCTCGGGAGTGGCCCCGCTGGTCTCAGGTGCGACTGCCGGAGTCTCTTCAGCAGGCGCGCCGCTTTCCTCGGGAGCAGTGGTTGCGCTGGAGGTCTCTGCGGAGGTGCTTTCAGAGGGCGTGGAATCGCTGCCACCGCCGCATCCGGCAAGCGCGACTGCTGTCACCAATGACAGGGCAGTCAGCAAACAGATTAGCTTTTTCATTTGTAAGTATTCTCCTTTCAAATTCTTGGCGTTTGCAATAAAATAACAGGTTTCTGCCTGTGATTTCCGGCTTGTTGACAATCTTCTTATTTCAATTTGTCAACGCGAACTCTGCACAAACTTTGCGGGCTTTTCCGTTCGTTTTTATTCATTTTGGACATCTTCATAATAATTGATTCAGTCTCTAAAATCCAACACGTTTTCCCCTTTGCTTTTACAGGCAATTTCCTGTGCAATTCGCCAATTTTCCGCCGATGATGCCCTCCTTTTCCTGGCATAGAAACGAAAAGTGACCGATAGTTTCCGTTAATTTCCAGTTCCCTGTGTTCACTCTTTCCGGGCTGGTTCCACAATATTCACCGGGTTTTTATGAATAATGAGTAAAACCAGGGCCTGGGCCGCCACGCACACGATGATTGCAAGCAGGTAAAGCAGTTCAGTCGGCAGCAGATCCGGGAACCTGATTACGAACCACAGCTCCATCCCCAGCCAGACGATCAGAATCCCTGCCAGGCCACAGCCGAACCGAAACAATCTTCGATAGCCGGAATAGTAGACCCGATATTCCCACTTTTCTCCCGCTGGAAGGAAATTCACAAAGGCAGCCGCCTCAAACATCAGGGGGATAAACCCCAGCATGGAGGTGGCCGCCAGCCACCCCACCCTTCCGCCCAGCGCAGGGTTCAGCTGGGCATACAAATAAGCCGCAGCCACCAGTGCGGAGAGCAATCCGCATTTCAGTTTGACCGCTCTCCCCTGCCGCTTCCCGCCGGGAAAACCATACCAGTCCCCGGTGTAGACCATCCGATAGGTGGTTCCCTTCCCGTTCCATTTCCGTTCTTCCACCCGTTCATACCCGTGAAAATACCAATTTGAATGCTTCATCCTAATATCTCCTGCCTTTCTTTTCATTTTCATTATATCATCAAGATCGCTTCGAGGGGCAACAAAGCTCAATAATTTGTGGAAGTTCTTTTTATGCTCTATTTAACAAGATTGTAAAAAATTGAAATCAGTGCTCTAATATTGAAAAATCCGCTTTCATAGGGTATAATAACCATAGAGTATAGAGCAGCGATTGTACTCTGCTTTTGCGATGTTTCGCTCCCCCATCCATGCCAGGAGCCGCAAAACATCACACATTGTACCATGTTCCTTACCTTGTCATATAGAAAACAGAACCGGAACAGCATCTCTACAGAGATACCATTGCCCAGGAGATTGTATCAGCCCCCAGGGGAAGAGGAGGGGAAAAAGTTGAATTTCCGAAATATCGAGTATTTTCTTGCCATAGCAGAAGAGCGCAATATATCGAAGGCGGCAGAAACCCTGCACATTTCGCAGCAATCTCTGTCGGAGCAGCTTAAGAAAATGGAAAATGAGGTAGGCACAACTCTGGTAAAGCGGGGCCGGGAGTTCACGCTGACACCGGCGGGGGAAATTTTCAAGCGCGCGGGTGAGGAGTTGATCCGCACCTACCAAAAAGCGCTGGATGAGATTTCCTCCATCTCCGAGAAGGACAAAACTACAATTACGCTGGCCATCCCTACAACAGAGACACCGCAGTTTCTGCCCGGCCTGTTGACCGAATTTTCAGCGGCTCATCCGGAGTACAAGATCAGAATTGTCTCGTGCCAGCCGAAGGAAGCGGCGAAAGCCGCCGCGAACTTCGACCTGTTTTTCAGCGCACTGCCCTTGGGCGATGACCTGGATCACATACCAATCCTGGATTGCGGCACTTATGCCGTCGCATTTACGATGGATCTCGCAATCCATATTTACGGCGAACGCTGGACGGAGGTGGAGAAGCAGTTATTGCGCAAACGGGATATTGCTGTGCTGCGCGAAATGCCCTTTATCCTCTTGCTCAACCAGCTGGGGGAAGTCGTGCTCGACCATCAAATCATCTTCCGGGAAGCCGGCTTTGAGCCGAGAATCGCGTTCCAGTCCGGCAACAGTGAGCTGAACGCCAATATGTGCGAGCTTGGCTCTGGGGTCTATTTGTCAACGATGGACCGGGTGATCCACCGGTTTTGCAGCAGCACTGGCAAAAATACCGGAATCCTGATTTATCCCATTGATACGAGTATTTCTCCGGTTTTGGTGGCCCTGTCCCACCGCAAGGGGATGCGCCTGACCAAGGCGGATCGCTGCTTTATTGAAACGGCCAAAGAGTATTTGAAGAAATATGTAACTTAATATCTGTGTGGATTCAGCGCCTGGGCAAAGTCCGGGCGCTGTTTTTTGCGGAAACCGCAAAATGACGCAGTTTTACAGGGGAACACCTGTGTGTATCCTGTCAAAATCCTGTTGGACTTTGACAGGGTTCATTGGTAAGATTGACTAAGGAAAATGTTAGGCGGGGAAAATCTTCAGCGCTGTGTATCATAACCGTCAGGTCGTGAAACACTCCGCCAGACAAATCAATGTAAGGCATCAATCAGCATCAATTATTCAAGGAGGAACAAAATATGAGCAAGAAAATGTTCGCTTATGTGGGAAACTGGAACTTCCATCCCGCCGATAAGGGCATCAGCATTTATCGGTACTTTGAAGAGGATGGCAGTTTGGAGCTAATCGAGACCATCATGCCCGAGGTCTGTGCCGGCCAGGTCTGGCTGCACCCCGAGAAGCCCATCCTGTATGTCGTCAACGAGAAGGGCGACCTGGACGGCAAAATGGGCGGCGGCGGCTACGTACTGGCCTATTCCATAGACCCTGCAACCGGCAAGCTGACCCTCATCAGCAATATGGAATCCCTGTGTACCGAGCCTTGCTATGTGGTCGTTGACAAGTCACGCAAGCACGTTCTGGTCAGCCAGCACGCGGACCCCTTCTATGTGACCAAGGTCGTCAAGCATGGTGATGGCACCTGGGGCAACCAGATTATTATGGAGGATGCCGGCCTGCTGCTGATCGGCCTGAATGAGGACGGCAGCCTGGGCGAAATCCAGGACGTCTACATCACCAAGAGCAACGGCGGCCTGGGCCGCGAGGGAAAGAAGCTGGTTGACCCCGTTACAGGCCATGTGCAGCTTACCCGCGTCATCTCCCGTCAGCACTCCGTCATGCCCAGCCCCTCCGGCAACATCTACATTGTGTGCGACAAGGGTATGGATCGCGTTTATTCCTTCGGCGTGGATGACGAGAACAACGAGCTGAACCTGCTGGACACCTATGTGGACGACCTGGGCGTGTTCCCCAGATATTCCACATTCCATCCCACCAAGCCCGTGTTCTATACCAACAACGAGCGCAAGTGCGAGATCCACACCTTCCGTTATGATGACGAGACCGGAAAGATGGAAAACATCCAGAAGGTGGACATCCTGTCCCCCGAGTATCAGGGCAAGGAGTATGCCATTACCTGCCGTCCTATGGGCGCCCAGGACATTCTGGCCCATCCCAACGGAAAGGTTGTTTACTGCACCATCGAGGGCGGCGACAACCTGATCGCAACCCTGAAGGTCCGGGAGGATGGAACCCTGGAGTTGGTTCAGAACATCGACTGCGAAGGCACCATGCCCCGCGGTATCTGCATCTCGCCTGATGGCCGTTTCCTTCTCTCCGGCAACCTGACCAGCGGCGATGTCACCGTGTTCGCCATTGATGAGGACGGTATGCTCTCCTACACCGGCAAGAAGTATGCGTCCGTTTCCCCGTCCGCGATCCGCATCTTTGAAGCAGAGTGAAGTGAGGAGTGAATCAAGATGCCCGAGTACAAAAACATATTTAAACCCTGCGCGCTGAAAAACGGCGTGGTACTGAAGAACCGCATCATCTACCCCAATGCACAGCAGTCTTATATCACCGGCATTGAGAGTTCTCCCAATGAGGCAATGATCGCTAATCTTGCGGATTTCTGTCGCAGCGGCGCATCCCTGATGAACTTCGGCCACTTTGGCAGTCTGGGCGGCGGCGCGGCAGCCCACACTGATGATGTGAAGAAAAAGAACGCCCTGAAAATGCGGGACCCCGCCTATCACAAGGAATATCCTGAACAGGCTCCCTTCTTCGATTATAGCGATGCGAGAACCTGGAACATGGTCGCACAGATCGGCGCCGTAGCCCACATGTTCGGCACCAAGCTGCTGGTGAAGATGGCCCCCTCCTTCCCCGCCGGCGTTTCCTATGACGGCGGCGATGCCAAGACCCTGTTCCCCGCCCCCGAGGGTGACGACAGACTGGCAAAATGGGACGAGATCATGGGAACCTTCGGCCACATCTTCCCCTGGGCCACCAAGGGCAACGGCATGACCATTGAGCAGATGAAGGCCAGACTGGCCACCAAGGAACAGATCAAGGCCGCTATTGATGAGACGGTTGAAATGCTGAAGGTTTACAAGCATTTCGGGTGGGACGGCGTCAGTATGCGCGGCGACCGTTTCATCGATGCGTCCACCAATCTGCGCGAGGACGAATACGGCGGGCCGGTGGAGAACCGTGGCCGTCTGCTGCTGGAAACCTTCCAGGCAATTAAGAAGGAGCTTGGCTCCGATTTCGTTATCGAGGTGGCGATGCCCGGCGAGTCCCCCTACGGACATGACGCACAGATCCCCCACGGCTACACAGAAGAAGAGGCTATCCGTTTCCTGAAGATGGTAGAGCCTTACATTGACCTGGTGGAGATCCGCGAGCGCTCCGGCAGCGGATACCAGAACCACGGCTACAACAGCCAGCTAACCGTGCATCCCTGTCTCACCTATGCGCAGCATCTGCGTGAGGTCGGCTTTAAGCCCGCCATCGCCGTAAACGGCGGTTTCAATGACCCCGATGATATGGAGCAGATCCTGAAGAGCGGTGTTGTGGATCTGATCAGCTGCGGCCGTACTTTCCGTGCGGAGCCTAAGTTTATGAACAAGCTGCGCAGTAACGGCGAAGAGGTTCCCACTCCCTGCCTCCGCTGCAACAAGTGCCATGGCCCGGAGCGCGGCGTCTGCGGTTGCTCCGTCAACCCCAAGGACGCTATGGAGCATCGAATTGCCTCCATCATTCCCGCCCCTGGAAAGTCCAAGAAGGTTGCCATCGTCGGCGGCGGCCCCATCGGTATGCGTGCCGCCTGCTTCGCCGCAGAGCGGGGCCACCAGGTGACCATCTTCGAGAAGGACAGCAAACTGGGCGGCAAGATGGGCTATTACAGCGCAATTTACCCCCAGAAATGGCCCTTCGCCCGCTATCTGAACTGGGTGAACGGCGAACTGGCCCGCAGAGGCGTGACGGACATCCGCCTGAACACTGAGCCCAAGCCCGAGGATCTGGCGGCAGAGGGCTTTGACGCCGTGATTGCCTGCACCGGTTCTCACGAGAAGCGTCCTCCCATCGAAGGCGCGGAGACCAAGGGCGTTTATCTGGATGAGGATGTTTATTTCGGCAACATCGTTCCCGGACAGAAGGTCGTGATCGTTGGCGGCGGCAGCGTGGCTTCCGAGACCGCCATGTACCTGGCTTCCCTGGGGAAGGATGTCACCATCCTGACCCGTCAGGAGATCCTGATGAAGGGTGAGTTCCGCATCCGCGGTCCCCACATGGCCTTTGAGGTCATCGAGCCGGAACTGGGCTACGGCGGCATCGGCGGCGCATGGGTCAAGTATGAGAACCTGAAGCCTGTGTACCGTGCGGTCACCAGGAAGATCACTCCCACCGCTGTCACCTACGAAAAGGACGGCAAAGAGGTCACCGTTGAGGCTGACACCGTGATCGTCTCCGGCGGCTATGAGGCCCATGCTGAAGAGGCGCTGCGCTATGCCGAGAGCGCCAAGGAATTCTATATCATTGGCGACGCTGACAAGAACTGCACCAGCCTGATGGAAGGCAACAGACGTGCTTATGGCTTGATTAGCCTGCTGTAATTTTGCATGCGAGGCGGATGTCAATCATCCGCCTCGCCGCATCTCCCACGATGAAACGACAGGGCGGGAGAGCATCCAGCCTGAACAAGGAGGAATTGAAATGGAAAAATTCACTTACGATATTCCGGAATTGACGCCGGGCGAAAAGGCACTGCCTGTCTCCAAATATTACACAGATTATCCGCTGCATTATCCCAACCCGCTATACGCACAGATTCTGGCGCAAGGCGCGATGGACCCAGCAGACGCCTTGTCTATTGAGCATTGCTTTGACCATCTCCGCCCCGGGGGCTATGAAAAGGTGGAATACGGATACTGCATGATGCCAGACGGAACTGGCTATATCGCAAATTATTCCGTCATTCCAGGCAACGTCACCCCGGAAATGCGGATGTGGTACGTCAAATGGTTCAATATCCATTCCGAGCATTTGCCCGAAGGCTGCGGCAACATCCGCTATAAGCTGTGGAACCAGGTGGATCATATTGATCACGGCCTGGTGGACGGCGACTTTAAGAAGGGCATCTATACCCTTGAAACCCTGGACATGGGCAGGAGCGGCAAGGAAAAGGCAATCCGTTCCGTGCGGCATAATTTCGATGTCCGCGATTACGGCTTCCCAGAGGAGCGCTATCAGATGCTGCAGGAATCCGGCGCGGCGATCACCTCCTGCTGGGAATCCTTTGACTGCCCCGGCTCCCATCTGGTGCTCTCCGTCACAAGGCCCTGCCCCCTGGGCGGCATTGAGACCTGCTCCCGGGAGTGGATCGGTTATCGCGCCGAAAACGGAGAATTTGTCCGCGATCCGGAGACCCCTGCCTTCATGCTTTGCGAACAGTATCTAAGGGATGTCCAGATCCACAACACGGTGGAACAGCAGCATCTCGCCACCTTCCTGCCTGCTCTGTATGAGGAATACCATAACCTGCCAATGAACGCGGACTGACCTGAACTGTCTGCGTCAAAATCAAATGAAAATGTGAGGAATCAAGATGGCAGCAGTTTATAAAAATATTTTTAAGCCTTGTGTGCTGAGCAATGGCGTGATCCTGAAGAACCGCGTCTGCTCCTCCAACGGGCAGCAATCCCGGGTTGTCGGTCCCGAAGGCGCTCCCAATGAGGCGCTCATCGATGATATCGCGGCGTTCGCCAGAAACGGCGTCTCCATGCAGAGCTTCGGTCACTTCGGCGGCATGGGCGGCGGTGCCGTTCCCCATGCCCTGCCCCCCGTGGATAAAAAGGCAATCCGTGCCTCCGGACGGCGCGTGGTGGTTGAGGACAAGCTGGAGCCGATTGGCGGCTCTCCGAATTACAACTACGATGACCCGAAGGTCTTCAATATCATCGGTCAGGTCGCAGAGGCAGTACACCTGTTTGACGGCAAGGTCCTGGTGAAACTGGGCGGCGCATTCCCCAGCGGCGTTACGCTAAACGGCGTGGAAGAATGGGAGGAGCTTCTCCTGTTCCCGGTGCCCAAAGAGGACAAGCGCCTTTCCCAGTCCTCTCATTTTGCCGCTCCCACTCCCCCGGACGCTCCCGTTCCCACCCTGGAGGAACTGCGCTCCCGCTGCGCCACAAAAGAGCAGATCGTGGACTGCATCGAAGATATTGTGGATATGTGTATGCGTTATAAGAACGCCGGCTTTGATGGCATGAGCTTCCGGGGTGACCGCTGGGGGCTGAACGCTTCCACTAACGTCCGTGATGACGAGTATAACGGCGAGATCGAAGCCCGGGGCCGCTTCCAGTACGAGTTGTATTCCAAGGTCAAGGAGGTCTGCGGCCCCGAATTTATTGTGGAGGTCGTTATGCCCGGCGACTCCTCCCACGGCCATGACGGTCAGTTGCCCCACGGCTATACCGAAGAGGAGTTCCTCCGTTTTATGATGTATGTCGAGGATGTGATCGATGTTGTTGAGATTCGTGAACAGACCGGCATGGGCTATCAATGCCTTTCCTACAACAGCGAACTGCATACCCATCAGTCCTATGAGATCGCGAAACACCTCCGCGCTGCCGGCTTTCAAAAGACCATCGCGGTCAACGGCGGTTACAACGATCCGGATGAGATGGAGCAGATCCTTGGCGAAGGCATCATCGACCTGATCGCCACCGCCCGCACCTATCGGGCCGAGCCCGACTTTATGAAGAAGCTCCGCTCCAACGGCAAGGAAATTCCCACCCCCTGCCTGCGCTGCAACAAGTGCCACGGCAGCCATGACGCCATCGCTGTCTGCTCCGTCAACCCCAAGGATGCCCTGAATCACCGCCTGCCTTTGCTGGAGAAAGCACCCGAGCGCTCCAAAAAGGTGGCGGTTATCGGCGGCGGCCCCATCGGAATGCGCGCCGCCTGCTTTGCCGCAGAGCGAGGCCATCAGGTGACGCTGTTTGAAAAGGACACCAGGCTGGGCGGAAAACCGGGCTACTATGCCAATCTCTACCCGGATAAGTGGAACATCAAGCGCTATATCGACTGGCTGATCGGCGAGCTGGACCGCAGGGGCGTCACAGATGTCCGCCTGAACTGCGCTCCCGCGCCGGAGCAACTGACGAAAGAGGGCTTTGAGGCGGTAATTGCCTGCACCGGTTCCCATGAAAAGCGCCCGCCCATTGAGGGTGCTGATAAAGCCGGTGTCTATCTGAACGAGGATGTCTATACCGGAAAGGTTGTTCCCGGGCAGAAGGTCGTGATTGTTGGCGGCGGCGATGTCTCCACGGAAACCGCCATGTACTTAGCCTCCGCAGGCAGATCGGTCACTGTGCTGACCCGCCGGAATCAGCTGATGAATCAAAATCAAAATTACATCCACGGCCCCACCATGTGCAATCTGATCTATCTGCCGGAGCTGGGCTACGGCGGGTACGCGGCCTGCTATACCAAATATGACAGCATTACACCTGTGTTCCAGGCTACTACAATAAAAATCACGCCCCATACGGTCACCTACCTCCAGGGCGGACGGGAGTTTATCCTTGAAGCGGATACGGTGATTGTTTCCGGCGGCTACAAGCCTTATGCGAAGGAAGCCCTGCGCTATTCCGAGTGTACGCCGGAATTCTATATGGCAGGGGATGACCGCATTGACAACAACTGCCTGATGCACGGCAACCGCAGTGCCTACGGCAGGGCGATTATGCTGTAATCATCTCCGCCGCAGCCCGGTGCTCTGCCGGATTTTTCTGAAAGGGAGGTTTTCGGGGACCCTAATAAGCAGATTGCCCATCTGTTACGCCGCAAAATTTGTTGGCAGCTCTGTGGTTTTCCCAAATCAACATCTGTCAAAAAGGGTGCCGTCATCCCCCTATGATACGAACTGCATTGGATTGAAAATGATCCATCCGGTTCGTGGCCGCGCAATCCGACCACATATCTACAAGTCGCAGCCCCGCTGCGGACGGTTGACTATTGGTTAATTCAGAAAAGGAGGGTGCTTTATGACAGATTACAAGAATGTTTTTAAGCCATTGGTTCTAAGGAATGGAGTTGTTTTAAAGAACAGGATCTGCTATTCAAACGGGCAACAGACCTTCTCCGCCAGCCCGTCAAACGGCCCGGATGAATTGATGATGACAGATTTGGCGATGTTCGCCAGAAGCGGCGCCTCGCTTATGAGCTGGGGACATTTCGGCTCTATGGGCGGCGGAGCCGCTCCCCGTCCGAAGATGGAAATTGACAAGAAGGCGATCCGGGCATCGGGAAAACGTGTTGTGACGGATTCCCCGTTTCCCGGCCCGGGGACTGCCGCAGCCTATGATTACAGTGACGGGAGAACCTGGAACATGATCGGCCAGGCAGCGCAGACTGCGCACCTGTATGATACCAGGATCCTGGTCAAGCTCGGCGCCGCTTTCCCCAAGGGCAAATGTCTGAACGGCATTGAAGAATTTGACGAGCGCCTGATTTTCCCCCTCCCAACGGCAGAAAAGGATATCCGCTTCACCGTTCCGAATGACGCCACCTCGAACCCGATGTATACGGTTTGGATGGGCATCGTGGGTGCGGGTGAGAAAGCGCCAACGATGGAACAACTGAAGGCCAAAATTGCCACCAAGGAAGAGATTCACGATGCGATTGAAGACGTTGTCGATATGTGTCAGCGTTATAAAAACGCCGGCTTTGACGGGATGAGCATCCGGGGGGATCGCTGGGGCGTGAATGCCTGCACCAATATCCGCGAAGATGAGTATGGCGGCGAGATTGAAGGGCGCGGCCGATTCATGCTGGAACTGTTCACAAAAATCAAGGAAGTCTGCGGGCCGAAGTTCCTGATCGAGGTCGTTATGCCCGGTGATTCCACTCACGGTCACGATGGGCAGCTTCCCCACGGCTACACGGAGGAGGAATTCATCCGCCTTATGCGGCTGCTGGAGGACGTGATCGACATCGTTGAGATTCGAGAGCCCATTGGCTGCGGCTATCAGTGTCTCGGCTATAACAGCCAGCTTCACTCCCACGTCAGTGCCGGCATTGCAAAGGATCTGCGCGCAGCCGGTTTTACAAAAGCCATTGCAGTCAATGGCGGCTATCACGACCCGGATGAGATGGAAGAAATCCTTGCGGAAGGCTCTGTCGATCTGATCAGCACTGTCCGTTCCTTCCGTGCGGAACCGAACTTTATGGAAAAGCTCCGCAGCGGCGGGGCGGAGGCCCCCACCCCTTGCATCCGCTGCAACAAATGCCACGGCTCCTATGAGGGCAGAAACGTTTGCTCGGTCAATCCGAAGGACTCCCTGAATCACAGAATCCCCCTCATCGTGAATGCCCCCAAGCGGTCGAAAAAGGTCGCCGTCATCGGCGGCGGGCTGATTGGGATGCGAACCGCCTGCCTGGCGGCAGAGCGCGGCCATCATGTGACTGTCTTTGAGAAAGACAGCAAGCTGGGCGGGAAGGCGGCCTACTATTCTCCCATCTATCCCGGCCTTTGGCCAATCAACCGATATCTCAACTGGCTCATCGGCGAGACGGAGCGCAGGGGGGTAGAGGTGCGGCTGAACACTGCGCCGGAGCCGGAGGATCTAAAGCAGGAAGGATATGAGGCGGTTATCGCCTGCACCGGTTCCCAGGAAAAGCGCCCACCCATCAAAGGCGCAGACGCTCCCGGCGTCTGGAAAAACGAGGATATCTACTACGGAAATGTGGAGCCGGGCAATCAGGTCGTCATTGTTGGCGGCGGCGTGGTCTCCACCGAAACCGCGATGTACCTCGCGTCCCGCGGTAAGGATGTCACGGTTCTATCCCGCCAGGAGATCCTGATGAAAAACTGCTTCTATCCGCACGGCCCTTATTTTGGCAATCTTCTCTATGTCCCGGAGCTTGGATACGGCAGAGAGGGCCCCTGCTGGACAAAATACGACAATCTCAAACCAATCTATAACGCGTTTACGAAAAAGATTACGCCACACTCGGCAACCTATGTCAAGGATGGCAAAGAGCAAACGATTGAGGCGGATACCGTTCTTGTTTCCGGCGGGTTTGAACCTCTCCTTGATGAAGCAATGCGGTATTCGGAGATCACCCCCGAGTTCTACACCGCAGGAGACGTCCGCTTTGATTGCAGTTGCCTGATGCAGGGCAACTACACTGCCTACGGGCGGGCAATCATGCTGTAAGCCCCGCTCTTGACGTTCATGTTAAGGAGAAAAGCCATGTTTTATGAAAAGAAAGACTGCAAAATGCAGACGGAAATCAGCGCGGGAGAGATCTCTGCCCGCTTTGAGGCGGACATTGTCGTGATTGGCGGCGGACACGCCGGCACACAATGCGCCTTGTCTGCGGCGGAGCAGGGCGCGTCCGTGATTGTCTTGGAGGCGCAGGCCGAAAAAACAATGCGTTGGAAAGGTGAGCAGATCGGCGCCTTCAACTCGAAATATCATCTGGAGCACGGCTTTGGCCCCTATGACACCGATGAAATTGCGGAGGAGCTTTACCGATGCAGCAATTATCTGGCCAACCCCGTACTGCTGAGAAAGTATACGCGAAACAGCGGCGAGATGATCGATCACCTGTTTGCGCTGCTGCCGGAGGACTCCACCCTGTTAGACCCGGATCAATTCAACGTTCACCAAGCCTACGGCAATCCCAAATACCCAGTTGTCTGCGGCGGCGCAAAAACCTGGGCGGCGACCTTGAGCTTTCGTGGCCCTCTGGTAACAGAGCGGCCCGGTCCGGACTGCAAATACCCCCACCGCGGAACCAACTACGCCATCAACGAGCTGTCCCGGCTCGGTGAGCTGGAACTTCTGGCACTGAGACGTTCCCAGGAACTGGGCGCTGATTGGCGGTTCGGCACGAGGGCAGTGGCTCTGCGCCAGAGCAAATCCGGCCGTGTCACCGGCGCGGTGGCAAAATCCGGAGGCAAATTTATTGAATTTGCCGCGAAGAAGGGCGTTGTGCTGGCACTGGGCAACGGCGGCCGCACCGGGCTGGATCTCGGCCTGTCTGTGGGCGGCCATTCCGAGCAAATTGTTCAGCCGCCCTTTGCAACCAATCATGTAAACAACGGTCTGGGCGGCGGCCCCTTTCTGACCCTGAACGCCCACGGCCAGCGGTTCTCCAATGAAGCAAACTTCTACGCCGCCGCGTTTGCCACCGATTTGCAGCCGGACGGCCTGCTCTGCACGGTCATGGACGCCAACTATCTTGACACGCTGGGCGCGGCGGGCATTCATCACGGTATGCCTGACTTTGGCCGCCCGGAGTATCTGGAGCAGTTCCGGGAGGATCTCTCCCACGTTGTTGACGCCGGCGCGGAAGGCTATTTGGTGCGCGACCTGAACAGCGCGGAGCGGGAGATGTTCCGTTTTTACGGTGCAAATACCATCGAGGAACTTGCCGCTTATCTCGGCTACGCCGGAAAGGACGCGGAGAATTTTGCCGCCTCCGTCAGGCGCTATAATGAGCTTTGCCACAAGGGAAAGGACGAGGACTTTGGCAAGGACGCCAAGTGCATGAACGCCATCGAAACGCCCCCGTATTACGGATGTGTAAATCAGTTCTCTCACGGGAAGCGCCGTCCCGCCCCCACCGTGGGTCTGATCACCGACAATGATTTTGCCATTGTAAACGACGCCTGCGAACCGATTGGCGGAATTTACGCCATCGGAAATTGCCTTGGGGCGCGGTTCGGCCCCTATTACCCCACACCCTGCGGCGGAGTTTATATCGGCATGGCCATGACCCATGGCCGCATCCTTGGCAAACACCTGGCGGGACTTTAATGCGCTTGCGCATTTCGTCCCCGCCCAAGCAAGGGGATCTATCCCCGTTCCCGTTACAGATTAAGGAGGAAAAATGACTGCATTTCAATTCAAAGCCGGTGCCGGAAAAGCCACGATCCATTACCCCGAGCACTTTTTCCCCTATCGCGGCTTTCGCGGAAGGAAGCTGCTCGGCGTCCATGATGACATTTATACCCGCGTTCTGCTTTTGGAATACGGGAACGAACAGTTCCTGATCATATCCCTGGAGCTGGGTGACATTACCGATGAATGGGCAGATGAGATCTGCGCCAAAACCGACATTCCCGCCGATCATATTTGGTTCACCGTGACCCACAACCACGACGCCCCCTATGCCAACAGCACCTGGGGAGAATTTGTGCCCGACGCGGACAAAACGGAACCCTTCTGCCGCTGCTGCATCGACGCCATTATGCAGGCGGTCACCGCGGCGCGGAACAGCCTGCGCCCCGCCCGCCTCCGTTACGGCGAAGGCAAAGCCTATGTCAATGTGAACCGGGACGTAAAATATACCGGCAATCAGCCGGAATTCACCTCCCCCTATACCATGGCGAAGAACCTCCACGGATATTCCGACCACACGGTATCCGTTCTGGAGTTTGTGGATGAAACGGGCGATGCCTTTGTTTATGTGGTAGGCTATGCGGTTCATAGCAGCGCCCTCTTCCAGCAATTCTGGGGAGAGGACGGCGGAATGCTGATCTCTGGCGATCTCTCCGGCGCCGCCATGCGGTATGTGGAGGAGCGATCCGATGCCATTGCCATTCATCTGCTGGGCGCGGCAGGGGATCAGAACGCCCGCTTCAACGTAATCGAGCCGGTCTTTGACCGGGAGGGCAATGTCCACAATGTCAACCGCAGCGAAGCGGGCTATGGCATGGTTGACGCCATGGCAGAGGAATGGGGCAGCGAGGTTCTTCTGGCCGCAAAGACTGCCGTGGAGGTTCCGGTGGATTCCATGGCAGCGGTGAAATCTGCCATTACCGCCCCGACGAAAGAGAAATACGAGAGTGGCCCTCCCATGACGCTGCCCATCGGTTATGAATGGAAGATCGGCGGCGAAGCGGATCTGACTCTTTCCATGCTCCGCATCGGCCCGCTGGTCCTGTTCGGCATTCCCGGCGAACTGGTTGCCTCCGCAGGCGCCGAGATCAAGGCTGCCCTTTTGAAGCGTGGCTTTGCCCATGCCGTGGTGGTGACGCAGTGCAACGGCTCCGTCTCTTATATGTCTGACGCGGAGGGTTATGAAAAGAAAACCTTTGAGGCCATCGAAAGCCACTTTGCCCCCGGCGTTGCGGAACTGATTCAGGAAGGCGCCCTGGCGCTTGCGGACATGGTTCCGGAAAGCCAAGGGAAGCTCTGATGAAATGCGTCACCGGCGGTTTGCAGCCATCCGTTCCGAAAGTGCTGCCGCCCCGGGAACATACACGAAGGAAATAGAAGCCTATGGAAACCAGATACTGCAAAGGGTATGGAAACGAAAAGGGAATCGGCATTCCCAACAGCACAGTATCCTTCCGGGAACAGGCAGACATTGTGGTTGTCGGCTCCGGCATTTCAGGTCTGATGGCCTCTATGATTGCCAAGGAGCAAGGGCCGGACTTGAAGGTGGTTCTCCTTGAGAAAAACCCTTTCCTCGGCGGCTCCACGCTGATGGCGGAGTGCAACCGTCCGGTTCCCGCCCGAACGGACGCGGAGGCACGGCGTTCCGCCGCCGAACGGCTACTCCGAAGCAGGTATATCGCAAACCCGATGCTGTGGTATGAGCTGGAACTGGATGCGGCAAAGAACAGCGCATGGCTGTTCGGCAAGCACAGGGTAGGGTATTTCAAGGACGGAGCCGTCTTTTATGAGGGCGGAAATGGAGCTGTACCGGTGAACAAGCGACTGGTTCCGGACGCAAAGGCGTTGGGCGTTGATATCCGCGTGCAAAACCGGGCCAAGGCGCTGATCCTGGAGGACAACTATAACTGCACCGGCATTCAGGTATACAGCCCAGAGGGAGACGTCTACGCGCTCCACACCAAGGCGGTCATCCTCTGTACCGGAGGTATGTCCACCAACAAGGAGCTTCTGGCATACTATTCCTCTCAGGACATGGAAAAAATCATCGGCTGGGGCATCGGGCAGGACGGGGACGGCCATTTGATGGCGGAGCAGACTGCCCACGGCCGGGCCAACCATCTGACGGTGACTTCCCTGTTCAATAATGTGGCCGGCTATTCCTACCGTTCCCCTCTGGGGGTTGCCGTCACAATGCAATACACCAACCTGCTTGTCAATGAGGACGGCATCCGCTTCTGTGACGAATCTCAGGGCGGCAATCTGAAAACACAAGATTCCGGAAAGCTGATCGAGGGGCAGGGGGATGTTTGGTCCATTTCGGACCAATCCATGATCGACAGATACGCCTCCGGCGGCTGCCAGCGTCATTATTCCCGTTTTGCGGACGCCTGCGTGGGCCGGGAAATCAAGGGTTTGCAGCAGGAGCTGGACATGGCCATTGACGGGATTTCCACTCTGAAGGCGGATTCCATCGCGGATCTGGCTCGGGCCATAGGTGTACCGGAAGAGTGCTTGACAGATACTGTCGCAAAGTACAACAAATATGCTGCCGAAGGCAGAGATCAGGAGTGGGGCAAGCCCGCAGATTACCTGTGGCCCTGTGACACCGCGCCCTTTTATGCGTTTCATGTTTCCTCCGGGATGCTGAACACCAACGGCGGAATCCGCATCAACCGCAACGCCCAGGTTGTGGATCCCCGTCACAGGCCCATCGTCGGTCTCTACGCGGCAGGAATTTGCACCTCCGGCTGGGACGGCGAAGTGTACGGCGGCGGCGCCTGTCAGTCCGTGGGTATGTGGAGCGGCTCAAAGGCTGCCCGCCACGCATTGGAGCATCAGTGCGACATAACCCCCTCCGAAACCTGGTACGGCGCATTGCTGGTGGAATAGTCCGCAAATTCGATCCCTTTTCTACAGCCACTCTACAACCACGAAAATATGGCGGGCAGCCGGATCGGCCTGCCCGCCAAACTTGTTTAAAGGAGTTGCACATTATGCAGCAATCTAAGCTCTCTATCGAACGCCTTGACGTCAGAATTGCTGTGGCCGTGGCGATTTGCTATCTTTCCGCTACGATTCTCGATGTTCTCGATATTAAATTCACCTACGGAACCATGCACCTGGAAATCATTCAAAAAATGACCGCCTGCATCACCTGCCTGCTCTGCTGTCAGGATTCTCAGCCCATCAGCAAAAAGGCCGGAATCAATCGACTGATCATCACAGCCATCGGCGGCATTGTCGCGATTGCCGTAATTGCTCTGGACGACCTGCTTCAAAACCGCTGGGTCCTTGTTATTCTGGTGTTTGCCGGCATCCTGCTTACGTTGTTCCTGTGCAAGGCGGCAAAAGTTCCCTACATCAACGCCAGAATCGGCGGCGTGACGTTTATTCTGGTTTCCACCACACTGACCGGTTCCTCCCGCATGATTTATGGCATCTTCCGCTTTGTCTCCACGTTCTATGGAGTGCTGATCGTTCTGCTGGTGGAGTGGGTCTTTTCCAAATTGGGCGGCAAGATCGAATCGGAGGTTCCTTAAGGAACCTCTAAACAGCAAAGGCGGAGTGACTTTGTCGCTCCGCCCTTTCTTTACTGTGAAAGCTCCGCTTCACAGTATAAAAGCCTCCGAGTTAGTTGCCTGCCCCGCCTACTGTCAACCGGAATTATTTCAGCCTCTGATCCAGGAAATCGAAGCACAGATCGCTGAGCCAGGTTTCATGGTACCAGTAGTCGCCATGGTGTCCCTTGCCGGGCTCGATATGAATCTCCACATCACAGCCGGCCGCCCGCAGCGCCTGATAGAAGCGTATGCTCTGGTCAAGCGGAACCACGGGATCCGCATCGCCGTGGATAATCAGCACGGGAGGCGTATTCTTGCCCACATAGGTAATGGGGCAGGCTTCGGCGCACTTTTCGGGAATATCGGTGATCTTCGCCCCCATAAACAGGGACTCGGGAGAGTGCTCGTCATTGTGATCCGCCCGTCCGATGCCGGTGGCTAGTATGGCGGGGTCCATCTCCACAAAGTTGCCGCAGGGACCGCACCAGTCGATGACCGCCTGCACCTCCTCTGTGTACTCGCTGCCCACGCTGAAGGACGGATTCCCCGCTGTCACTGCGATCATGGATACAAGCCAGGAGCCGGAGGAGTATCCCCAGACTGCAATGCGGTCAGGGTCAATTCCCAGCGTTTCCGCATTGGCACGAAGGTAATGAAGCGCCCTCTTGCCATCCAGGATAGGCGCAGGATAGGTTGCACCAGGAGCCAGGCGATAGTTGCCGCTGACCACTACATAGCCTCTGTCCAGCCCCCGCAGCATAGGCTCGGTGGTGTCCTCAAACTTATCGCCATGCTGAAACGCTCCGCCGTGAAGCATCAGCACCACAGGAAGGGGCTTGCCGTCCCGCTCGTTGGGGTACCAGATGTCCATTTTCTGACAGGGATCCTCCTCCGCATAGGGAACATCCATCAGGCGATCAGGATACTTCGCCGCAATGACAGGATCTATGCTGTGCAGACCGTCTTGCACGGTATGCAGAAACTTTACTGTCTCTTCCATCAGCAGCTCTGCGGAGCCTTTTGGGAAGAAGGAACTCATCGCCTCATAGGTAAAACGGTCATAAGCCTCCGCCTGAGGCAGATATTTGGCGCTTCCGTTGACCATCTGTACGGTCAAAGTCCCCAGGAACATGGTGTCCTCGTGCAGCTTCACGGCGGTCTCTGCATTGATTTCCGGCTGAACGCCCAGCAATCCATTTCTGCCGATTCTCAAAATGGACATGGGCACAGGACGCTTGCCCTCCACGGCGGGATATTCAAAGCGCGTTGTGGGTACCGGATGGAATTGTCCGCCCTTTCCGGGGCCGAATGCAGGCAGTTCCACAGTCCTGTGATACATGGCAATGCCCGGATTCTCCACCTCTTCGCAGGCAGTTTCCGCAATGCGGAGAATATCGCCGCCCAGTTCCCTGCTCAGCCGCTCCAAAATATCCAATGCGGCGGCGGAGTTGTCAACCTCTTTCAGATGGCCTTCCTCATCAACTGCGCTGTAACGGCTCATTTCCCTGGGCACCTGATTCCCGCAGGCCCCCAAAAGCAGCATCGCTACGCCGCCGCTGTTTTTCTCCACATAGGAGGAGGCGCCACCGGTCAGGTCAGAGGAAATCATCCGGCTGCCGGACTCCCGCAGGACGGAGGACTGTACGCCGAAGTGGTACAGGATGGCAATGGGCTGCCTTTCCTCATCCTCGATTTTAAAGATGGTTACAGTATGATCGGATAGCGCGTCCGGATTCAATCCCTGCCACCAACCATCCGCAGAGGGGATGTCCCGGTTGATGTTGGTCAGACTGGTCCCCCTGCCGAAGGAGAGATACGCTCTGCGCTTGGTGGCGGCGGCCTGCCTGGAAGCTTGACGGAGGGCCGTGAACACCGCTTCCGAAAAGCCAGCTCCCGGGCCGCGCTCCTGCGGAGAATCCTGGCCCACATGGGGCGTCATACAAGGTGCGGAGAAACAGCGGCTCACCATGATCCAAATGTGGTCTGCGGGAACGCCGGTCTCCCGGGAAACCATTTCCTGCATCTCATGGACCCCGCCCCACAGGGATGGAATCTCAATGGAAACAAGGCACACCTGCTCACCGTTTTCCAGAATCACGGCCCGGACGTGCAGGTCATCATGGGTCCCTGTAAACTCATTGGATGCCTGGAAGAAGTTCTCCGGAATATCGACAATCGCCTTGCCGGCGCCTGCGTAAAGCTCCTTTTTGTCCATAGTCTGCCTCCTGAGATCATAGTCTTGCTGTGTCAGATCCAGTTTATAATTCACTCAAGAAAAGTTTAGTTTATATCTAAAAAAAAGTCCAACAAGAAAAGGGAGAATTGATACAGGGGAATCCCTGTATCAATAACATAATCCCGGAGGATTCAGAAGCTCTGAGACTTCCGGCGCTGAATTATGACAATAAGCTGATCAGTGTGATTGCGGAATGTACGCGACTTTAACGGCCTTGGCGCTGCTTTGAGCGCCTTTAACGGCGCAATACCGGTTCTAGGGAACCTCTCTGATCAAACCCGCAAGAGTTTCCCTAATGACAGCCGCCGGGCGCGGCCCTTCAAATTCCAATATGACACAATAACAAAAGAATTGACAGGGGCAGTCGCAGCGTTGTGTTGTATAATATGAGCAAACAGGCATGGCAGTCCGAACCGGGGCCGCCGGCCTGACAGGAGAAAACGCCGCCAAAGAAGGGACCCTTCTTTGTACCTGTGCTATGCACAGGTACAATTCCGGTTGG